>JAEEHQ010000062.1 GCA_016280915.1 Bacteroidales bacterium | reverse complement strand
TTGATTGTTAATGACTTATGTGAAGGCTGTACTAGCCAAGTGAGGTGTACCGTTCGCGCACGGCACCGTTCTACAGTACAAATAGCTTCCATCGCATCCTGCGCCACAATTCAATTAATATATTTATTTTGGCGATTTATCCAAGTTATATCTCGCCATTTTAATCATTTTTTTGTCATTTTGGCGATTTATCCAAATAAAAGTTGTACCTTTGCATACAGAATCAGACTTTCCTTATATAATATGTCGCAAAATCACAATATTTTTACGACAAAACAAGGAAAAAACAGACAAACCAGACTCTGCAACAGCCCCAAAAATCATGATTTCAAAGCTTTATATATGACAAATGAGGCCTTATAGGCCTCATTTTTGTGTGGAGTATATCGGAGTCGAACCGATGACCTTTTGACTGCCAGTCAAACGCTCTAGCCACCTGAGCTAATACCCCATCTCTTGTTGAAATCGGGTGCAAAGGTACAATCTTTTTTTGAACTGACCAAATTTTTTTTTCTTTTTATTGAATATCAATGGAATATTTTTTATTATGAGCCTAAAAATGCCTCCAAAATCACCCTTTTTTGGTCTAAAAAATCAGAAAAAAGAGGCAAAAATAGATTTGATTGACGAAGAGTCACATAATAGATTATGTATAAACTATTTAGAGAATAGACGACGACCACCACTGAGAATTTAGGTGGGTTCTATAAATTCCACATTTAAAAACAATAATTAATATGAGTGTACTTAAATTTTTCAGCGCTTTTGCCCTTTTTTCGGCATCTTTCCGATTGTCAGTCGGTTACAATGCACCGCATTAGCTTCGCTGACGTTTCTTTGGCTCGGCAAAAGATACAAGCATCTTTTGCGCTCGCTTTGCGAAACGCTGCTCCCTCCTTCCGCACGGAAATCTGCTCGAAATAAGAACAAAATCGATTGAAAGCAATTTATAGAACCCACCTTTAGGGTTTAGTACGCTGAATTCTCAGTGGTGAATTACCGACTAACCTGATGGCAGAGGGCAAGGTAATTCTCAGCCAGCTGGCGGGTGGGGTCGTCAGGGTCTTGTTCTAGCACCCATCGCAGTTCTTCTTCGGCCTCGTGGATGTGATTCATGTTGAGGTTGTAGGCGGCGCGGTTGACGTAGGCGAGGAGGAAGTCGGGGTCGGCATCGATGGCCCGCTCAATGTCGGCCAAAGCCTGTTCATGCTGGCCCAACATGCCGTAGGCACTGGCGCGGCTGCAATAGGCCTGGGCGTAGTCGGGATTGAGCTGGATGGCGCGGTCGAAGTCGGGGATGGCCTGGGCGTAGTCGCCTTGCTTGTAGCGGAGATAGCCGCGGTTGTTGTAGCCCTCGGCGAGTTTGGGGTTGAGGCGTATGGCCTGCTCGAAGTCGGCCAAGGCCTTGTCTCTGTCGCCCAGGGCATCGTAGGCCACGCCACGGTTGAGATAGGTCTGGGCGTCGCGCGGGGTGAGGCAGAGGCACTCGGTGAAAAGGCGCACCTGCTCGGCAGGGTCGTCGTGCCAATAGGCCTCATAGAAAAGGCGCTCGGACTCCACTTGGGCCCGCTTCTTGGGGCCAAAAAGGACATCGCGGACGACGAATTGGAGCGTTCCAACCGTGACCCGGTAACGGGTTTTGGTGATGCGGAATAATTTGCGTTTTCTATTATGTTTCATAGCAGAATAAGGTTAATAAAGGGAAAAGAGCCAGTCAGAAATCCCAGGTGAAGCCCTCGAAAGGTTTATTGCGGTCGAAATTCTGCTGCTGCGAGAGGTCCTGTAAGTGGTGGATGCGGCGGACTCCCCATTTCCACATCTTGATGTCGAAATAGATGAGGATAATGAAGAGAACGCTGGAAACAATCGTGCCGTCGGCCCCCATGCTTTCGGGCACCATGAGCAGGGCATCGAAGGTGCCGTGCATGAGCATGGGCACCAAGAAGGCCAGCAGGCGGTATTTTCCCCTGTGCTGGGGGTCGAACTTGGCCAAAGCAAAGTAGTAGCCCATCATGACGCCGAAGAGGAAATGGCCCGGGACGGAGAGGATGGCGCGGACCGACCCAGTATACATGGCACTAAAGAAACTCTCCTGGGCAAATATGTAGGTTAGATTCTCAAAGCAGGCAAAGCCCAAGGCCACAAAACAGGAGTAGACGATGCCGTCGAAATATTCGTCGAACTCGCGGCTGCGCCAGACGGCCCACGTGAGCAAGAGCAGCTTGCACAGCTCCTCGCAGCAACCGGCCACAACAAAGCCGGTATAGACCCCGCTGACAACGGGAAGGCCAGGATCATACTGGCTCAACACCGACTCCAACAGGGCCGCCGGAAGGATGGAGAGCGCCCCGAAGAAGAAACACTTGATGAGCAACCCGATGGGTTCCTTGTTGAACTTGTCCTGCCGATAAACCACAATGGCGAGGATCAGCACTGGAAGTATGGCTATTGCTAAAAGATAGATGTTCATGGTGCCTATTATTTTGAGGGTGCAAAGATACAATAAAAAAACGGAACAGCGTTGTTTTATTTGCACAACTGTAACAAGAAATGAGCACCTAGGCCAACTACTGCCACCGCCAGTTTGGCCGCCCGATGCTGAAGCTGACCATCGACGGCGGCTTCAGCAGCCTTTCAACCATCATAATCAGAAGATTTCTCAACTGCAGAGGTATAAGTTTTTTTGATTATAATAAGGTGGGTTCTATAAATTCCACATTTAAAAACAATAATTAATATGAGTGTACTTAAATTTTTCAGCGCTTTTGCCCTTATTTCGGCATCTTTCCGATTGTCAGTC
>JAEEHQ010000007.1 GCA_016280915.1 Bacteroidales bacterium | reverse complement strand
CAACAATGGGTTGACCGCTTATACCTGACACTGGACGGAGCCATCCAGACCAACTCTACACATGTAGACCGGAACCACACGACGACCCTCTTGCCAGGCGAGAGCTATCAGGTGAGCTTTGACCTGACCATCCCCTTCGGGTCGCCCAGTTCGCTGTATCTCGTGGGTATCTGCGACTTCAACAGAAACAATCCCGACATCAACGTGGCGAACAACCAACTGGCAAAACCCATCACCGTCAATGCTGTGCCCACACCTGACCTACAGGTGAGCGACGTGGAAGTGATAGGCGATGTGGTAAGCGGACAACCGTTCCAGTTGGCCTACACGGTGACCAATGTCAGTGCCACGCCTGTGGCTCAACAACGTTGGGCCGACAGGGTAACTATGTCATACACCACTACGCTCAACAGTACCAGTCAACAGCTGGTCCTCACTCCTAAGGAAATGGCTCTGACCGCTGGCGGAAGCTACCGCGACACGATAGATGTGACGGTACCCTTACCCAACCAAGGGGCTAGATACCTGCTGGTGCAAGCCAACGCACAGCTGAACTTCTATGAGACCGTGCAGGAGAACAACCTCGTGGTGCTGCCTATCACCATCACGCTGCCGCCACCAGGCGACTTGGTGGTGTCGCGCATAGCAACACCCGATACCGTGGTCAGTGGCAGACAGACTGCATTCCATTGGACTGTTGCCAACGTGGGAGCCAACGATATCACTGGTACTGGCCTCAGTTCACTACTGTACCTATCGAGCGATGATGTATTCGATGCCAACGACCGACTGCTGGGACGCACCGGTTGGGGACAGATGACATTGGCTTCTGGCGACACTTTGGCAGAACAGCTGACAGCTCGCATCAGTGGTGTGTCAGAAGGCAACTACTATTTGATTGCCAAGACCGATGTACGCAACGCCTTCTACGAGGACAACGAGAACAACAACACCACTGTGTCGACTCTGCCCTTCTTTGTGAAGGTACGCGAACTGCTGTTCAACACCCCACTAGTAGACACCATCTATAATGGCGAGCCTAACGACTATAAGATTAATGTGGGCACCCACCGCAACGAGACGGTGCGCATACATGTGGAAAGCAACGACTCGCTACATGGTGCCGTGAACATGGTGTATGTTTCTCACAACCGCGTGGGCGACAATCTAAGCTACAACCTCTCTACCATCGGGCAGTACACCGCCAACCCCGAACTGTACATCCCCTCGACACGTGCGGGCAGTTACGGAGTAAGCCTCTACGGCTCGACACCTTCCAGCTCGATGCAGGTGGTGACCGTCACGGCCGACATCCTGCCCTTCGAGTTGCGCAGCATCAATCCCACCGAAGGCGGCAACACGGGCAACGTGACCATAGAGATGACCGGTTCGCGTTTCCGTCCCGACATGAAGGTGTGGATGCTGCATGGTGGCGACACGCTGTTTGCCGACACGCTGATATACAGCAGCTACTATCAGGCCTTTGCTCGGTTCAACTTGAATGGTGCCGACACTGGCCTATACAGCATGGGCGTGTTGAACTACTGTGAGGGTGAGGCGATGCTGACCGACGTGTTCCATGTGACGGAAGGCAGCCCCGATGGTCTAAGCTACCACATGGTGTTCCCCACCTCGCCACGTTACAACCGCACCATCAGCATGATGCTGGAGTTTGGCAACATTGGCAACACTGATATTGTGGGTGCTGTATTGGAAGTGCAGTCGGTAGGCGGTACCTACATAGCCCTGACTCCCGAAGACCTGCGGACTCAAAGTACGGTGCTGCGCATACCGCTGACGATAGATGGCGAGCCAGAGGGTCTACTACGACCAGGCAGCTACGGCACTGTGACCATCTACGGCTTTACAGCAGGTTCGCTGGTGTTTGCTATCAGAGAAGTGCAATAATTGCTTGATTGCTTGATTGCGTAAATGCTTGAGTACAAATATTCAAACGATAAAACAATCAGACAATCAAGCAATCTATAAAAACATACAAATATGAATAAAATACCCAATTATATGAAACGAATATATTTAATCCTGCTGATGCTGGCCAGTGCGTGGGCCGCACAGGCACAGTTTGCCGGACCCGACAAGCATGTGGCAAGGAATGTGGATAATTCGCAGACGGTGACACTCGGCGTTCCCGACGCGTCGCCGGATGTGTGCTACATTTGGACGGGTTCCCATATCGTTGGCAATGCCAATCAGGCGGTCATCACCGTCAACCCCCGCGGCGAGGCGGAGGACTATCACGTGAAACGTATCTCCCAGAATGGGGTGGAGGAGGACGAGGCTTGGGTGTTCGTGGATGACTCCATCGAAATTCGATATGTCAAACCCAAATACGGCTGTTACAACGATGGCGACGAAATCGCGGCGAACCAGTTCGAGATTGAGACCTACCCCTCAGGCTACGAGCACCTGGTGATGGTGTCACCCGTAACGGCGCAAAAGTCGGCGGGCTACTCCCGTGGTCAGATGGAGGTCACTTTTTACCTTACCCATAACAACCACACCTCAACCAAGAAGGCGTATATCACGGTTGTTAATAGCGACTTAGAAGCTACCGTGGGGGCCTCAATGAACATCGTAAACCTAAAGAACGCTATGGAGAACAGTCAGGAACTAAAGAATAAGCTGGACGATTTCAAAGCCGCAGTGAACGGTTTGAAGGAGTTGGAACGACTGGCTCCGTGCAAATGGAATTTCGATGCGAACTATGGTGTTCCCTATGTAACGATACGCAACAAGTGCTGTTCTGACCATACGGCTTACGACATCCTGTATATTTCCTTCCCGTCGGCTTCGGTAAGTGCTGCCTACCAGTGCCGTTTCCCATTTTACGGCATACCGCATGTTGCTTCGGCCGATGTGCTGCTTAATCTGGGCCTGACATTGGCGGTGGGTCCCATGACGGGCGAGCTGTCGTTCCAGACACAGTGCTGCACACTTTGCATCCCGGCATCGCTCTCCTTTGCGGTGAGCGGCGGTGTGGGTCTCTCCATTGGGGGCGACCTGCTACAGGCCGACCTGCTGCTACAAGGCTCCTCCACGGCTTCATGCCAGTGGTGCCCTGTGGGAGGCAACGGCATCGATTGCAAGTTGGGCGGTACCGTGTCGATTATCGGTCAGCTGCAGTTGGTCAGTATCGTCAACTTTTCGGTTGAAAAACCAGTGTTCACTTATCAATTCTAACGTGCCTTATGAAAAAGATTGTTTCAATAGTAATATGTATGGTGGCGTTGTGTGCCGCCTCCGTGGCCCAGGTGAATCGTTTCCCTCAGTATAACGAACAGCCTCAAGCGGTAACACTGAATCTCGCCGACGACACGACAGTATTGTTGGTGAACGATGCCAACCACACCCTTTGTGGCAATGTGGTTTTCTACACCTTCAACGGCACCATCGCCACTGGCGACAGAACGATTGCCCTTACGGGCGGCAGCCAGAATGCCAGCACTATCAACACCCCGCCGGCTATGCTCTGCCGTTTGTTGCAGGCCTATCAGAACGGCACATTGTCGGGCATTCAATCGTTGTACCGCACACAGGATGCGTCCACCTTCACTTCCATTTTCTCAGTGGACAGCGTCCGTCTCTCCTTCCTTGCTTTCGTAAGCGCAATCGACAGCATTGAGTATCTGCTCAGTTATAACGACGACCCCTATACGGTGGTCATCACCCGCCTGTATTTCGACACAAATAGTGTGTTGATGACCTATATGATGACACAGGTGAGCGGACAATGGAAGTTTGCTGCTGCCTCGCTGGGAGGTGCTATGGTCAACAACCTAACTATTTTCCTCAACAGCTACCCACCCTCGGCTCTCACCACGGGCAACGACTTGGACGGCGACGGCATCCCCAATGCCACCGACAACTGCCCCTGCATCGCCAATGTAGATCAGACTGATAGCGACCATGACGGTCTCGGCGACGCGTGCGACAACTGCCCCATTCGGTATAACCCCCTGCAGGAGGATACCGACGGTGACGGCATCGGCGATGGCTGCGACAACTGCCCCAGACACTACAACCCCTTGCAGGAAGATGCCGACAGCGACCACATCGGCGACAGCTGCGACAACTGTCCCACCGTGGTCAACCCCCGCCAGTACGACTTCGACCTCGACAGCATCGGCGACGAGTGCGACCCCGACATCGACGGTGACAGCATTCTCAACGAAATGGACCCCGACCGCGACGGTGACGGCGTGGCCGACAGCGTGGACAACTGTCCTATCCACTTCAATCCCTCACAGGCCGATAGCGACGGCGACGGCATCGGCGACATGTGCGACAACTGCCCTCTGATGGCCAACCCCGACCAGGAGGATGCCGATGGCGACGGCTTGGGCGACCTGTGCGATGATGACCGCGACGGCGACGGTGTGCCCGACGAGGTGGACAATTGCCCCGAAGCGTATAACCCCGACCAGAGCGACATCGACTGCGACGGCATAGGCGACGTGTGCGACCCCGACATCGACGGCGACAACGTACCCAATGCTCAGGACAACAACCCCACGCTGTTTAACCCCGGTCAGGAAAACTAAGTGAAACCCTTAATCTGATAAAACGATGAAAAAGTATATAATAATAATGATTATGGCGGTAATGGCCCTCTTCTCGGTAACGGCCAATGCCCAGTCCGTGATTACTTGCGAGCAGGATCGGGCAGAGTCGTGCAATCCTGGCAACGACGGCGCCGCCATTGTGAGGATGCCCACCAGTCTCACCAGCTACACCTCGGTGGAATGGACCACACCTTCAGGTGGACATCTCAATGGCCGCTATGTCACAGGTCTGAAGGCCGGCGCCTATAGCGTCGCCGTGAAGGCAACCGCATGCAACAAAGTTATCTACCAAGACGTGGTGATTATTGAGCGTGAGGAGGCCTGCCGCATCAATGCAGCCATCTCTGTTACAACCAACCCAGTGGAGTGTGACCAGACACCCACCGCCACCCTCACCGCCAGTGCCTCCGGCGGTACCCCGCCCTACCGCTACTCGTGGGGCTCGAATGTCAAAACAGTGTCGGGCAGCGGCACCTATGGTGTCACCGTCACCGACTCCAACGGCTTTGTGGGTAGTGCCAAGGTGCGTATTGAACTCAAAGAGGAGGACTGCCCCCACGACCCCAATGAGTTGGACGGCCCCGACGGCTATGGCGACGACCGCTATGTGAGCACCGCCGACCGTATGCAGTACACCATCCTCTTCGAAAACGACCCCGACTTCGCCACTGCACCTGCGTCGCGCGTGGAGGTCACCTATCCCATTCCTCCGCAGCAGAATATCTCCAGCGTCCGCTTGGGCGACTTCGGATTCGGCAGCTTTACCTTCGCCGTGCCTAACAATACCACAGCCTACACCAAACGTTTGGACGTGTCTGACTCGTTGGGCGTGTGGGTGGATGTGACTGCCGGTATTGACATGGCAAACAACCAGATATTCTGGTATCTCCAGAGTGTCGACCCCGCTACGGGATTTGAGCCTGCCAATGCGCAAATGGGCTTCCTGCTGGTGAACGACAGCCTACACCACGGCGAGGGCTATGTGACCTTCTCCGTCCTACCCAAGAACAACCTCGCATCGGGCGACACGGTGTCGGTGGAGGCCTCCATCATCTTCGATGAGAACACCGCCATCGCTACCAACGTGTGGAAGAACACCTTCGACGCGGTGCCTCCCACCTCTCACCTCTATGCCCAGACGCTGGCCGCCGACTCGATGGTGTGCAACTTCACCTTCACTGCCACCGACGACCCGCAGGGCAGCGGTGTGGACAATGTGGAATTGATGGTGTCGGTCAACGATGGCGTGTACACCACCGTGGGCTATTACGCCCCTGCCGACACAGCGCACTATACGCTGGTCGATGGCAATGTCTACCGCTTTATCTCCCGCGCCACCGACAACGTGGGCAACCAGGAGTCCATCAAGACCGTCCCCGACACCCTTATCAATAACAACACCGCACCGGTCGACATTCTCCTCTCTAACGCCTCGTTTATGGAAAATGCCGCCGTAGGTACGCTTATTGGCAGCCTCTCCTCTATCGACAACGACATCACCCTGCCCTTCGTCTACGAACTGGTCAGCGGCACTGGCGACAACAACAACGGGCTCTTCTACATCCAAGGCAACAAGCTCTACACCAATGCCTCATACAGCTGCACAGGATTGTTCGACTACTCGGTGCGCATCCGTACCACCGACATCACGGGTCTCTCGTTTGAGAAGGAGTTCGCACTCAGCTGCGTACAGGAGAACTACCCCTACAGCCGTACCTACAACCAGAATGTCTGTCAGGGAAGTCCCTACCCCTTCGGCAACCGCCAGCTGATTGCCTCGGGTACCTACACCGACTCGCTACTCACCGTCCGCGGGTGCGACAGCGTTATCACCGTGAACCTCACGGTCAACCCTGTCTACCATGCCACTCAAGTGGAGAATGTGTGTGTTGGCCAGAGCTTTGCTTGGACCGACCACTCGCTCTCGCTCGACTCCCTCAGCGTGGGCACTTCCTTCTATTACGACACCATGTACACACAGATGGGTTGCGACAGCACCTTCGCCTTGACGCTGAACGTGCGTCCTACCTACTT
>JAEEHQ010000061.1 GCA_016280915.1 Bacteroidales bacterium | reverse complement strand
ATTTCAGTACCCCGACCTCAGTTGGAAGGAGCCTTGCGGCATGATGGCCAACTTGGTGGCCGATTCTGGGGGTAACAAGGGCCAATTGTCGAGCCTTGTGGAGGCCGTCTGCCGCGACTTCCGCCAGCACGACGAGGAGGAGCTGAAGAAACTCGTTGAGTGGCAACGAAGAGGTGGGTGGAGGCCTGTTGCTCGTCGTTAAGGCCACTGTTTGTTCGCTCGCCGACGGACAAACAGCGGCTGCCGAACGAAGGATGAATGGAGATAAGGTGGTTTTTCGACGGTGGATAGAGGTGATAGAGGTGATTAGTTAATAGTTGAGAGTTGATGGTTTTGTGGCATTTATGTTTTTCCCCTTTTTTATGAGTTCGGGGGGTGCTATCGGATTGTTGAGTAGTTGAGGGTAGGCTGGTGAGGGGGCGCAAGATGACTGTGTGGGGATTGGGTGTTTTGGATTTTTGATTTTTTTCTTGTTATTTCGTAAATTAGTCGTATCTTTGCAAATTGATTTTTGAAAAAATAAAAAGTAATTATGCGCAAAATATTACTCACCCTCTTGTTGGCGCTGCCGCTGATGGCTGCTGCCCAAACTACCGCCCCTTACGGCATTTATGTTTCTCAGAATCAGGGTACTGTTGACTGGCCTGCCGTGTACGAGCAGAGCGACCTTGACTTTGTGTATGTCCACGCCACCACCGGTGCCACCATTACCGACTCGCGCTGTGGCACCAATCTGTCGCTGGCTGCCAAGGCCGGCTACCCCGTGGGTGCCGTCCATCGCTACGACCGCCACTATAGCGCCGAGGGACAGTTTGCCAATTTCCAGGCCGCCGTCAAGGGCTGCGAGATGAAGCTCGCCCCCGCGGTGTATGTGGTGCCCGACAATCCTTACGACCTGAAGATTAAGCGTCTCGACGTGCTCCTGCAGCTGATGGAACAGTCCTATGGCGTGAAGCCCCTCATTATGTGCACCCCAGAGGCTTACTTGAAATATTTCAGTTTGGAGCGCTACGCCTCCTACCATGTCATCATCGTGAGCAACGGCCTCCAGTTCCCCGCAACGCGCTACTCCATCTGGCAGTATACCGACAAGGAGCAGGTGCCGGGCATCATTGGTTATGTGCCTGGTTTGAAGCTCCACCCCACCTATAAGATTGACAACCTGAAGGTGAAGTGACTCAGATGAAAAGGTGGCTCGTCCTTGCCTGGCTGCTCTGTCTCGGAGCGGTGGCGCACGCCCAATGGGGTGTGAGTGCCAATCTGGGTTTCTGCATGAGCAATTACAGCCATACGGTAAGCGGGCAAGCCGCTTATGACAAAACCTTGCCCCAAGGCTTAACACTTGACTTCGCACCCCGCATAGGCTATGCCTTCAGCGAACGCTGGTCGGCGGGGGTAGACTTGGGTTTTGGCTATCGTAACTATAATTATACCGACGGCTACTATAATCCCGACAAAGAGGAGTGGGAGCAGTCGGAGTTGCTGAACCAATCGCTCTACAGCGGTGCTGTGGGGTTGTTTGTGAGGGTGCGGGTCCTTTCGTGGGACCGCCTGTCGTTGCATGCCGAGTTGGCGGCGGGTTACCGGCAGGGGTTTGGCACCCAAACCTCGACCCAATACAGAGAGGATGGATGGGGCGACCTGCAGAAGATAGTCACCAGCCGTGCCATGAATGAAGGCCAGCTGAAACTGCAGGTGGTGCCCGTGTTTCACTACCGCTTGGGCAACCAGGAAAGAGAACGTCTCAGCTTGGATGTGTACCTCAATGTTGCCTCGGTGGCGTTTGTGCGCACCACGACCAATGTGTATGGCGAGAAGTCGTTGATGAGCAATGGCACGGAGTTGTACAGCCATACGGTGACGAACGATGTGGATTTGGCTGTGCGGACGCTTGATGCAAGTCCTGTTAGCGTTGGTTTTTCCTATTCGTTTTGAGGAGGGAGAGGGAGATAGTTGAGAGGGGATAGAGGGGATAGATGGGATAGATGGGATAGATGGGATAGTTTAGAGTTGATAGTTGATGGTTTAGAGTTAAAGGGTGGTTTGGGGGTGAGGGGATTGCTTGGGCAATCTTCTTTTTTGGTTGCATGATGGCGATAGTATAGGTTTTTTCTTAAATTCTAAATATTTATTTGTTTCATTTAAGAAAAAATGGTATATTTGCATTTGGAAAATATTATTGCTATTATGACTAAACAAGTACTTAAATATCTGTCATTCTTTCTTTTGTTTGTTGTCTGGGCTATGGTGAAACCTGCTGCGGCTCAAGATACAATTGCTTTTGTGGATGACAGCGTCATCTATATTGATTGTGACACCTTCCCTTCGGGTGTTATAAGGGACTATGTGGACCTTGACGGCAATACCGGCGATAGGTTCTATTCGGATATCAGACTTTATTTTGATGCAGGTGACACGTTGTTCCTGCGTGGTATCATTACCATGAGTGCCCCTAACGATTATATGTACGTCTATCAAGACGGAATCTGGGTGTACTATGCCTCAGGTGACACGTTGGATTGTATGCTCCTTGCTTCGCCGGCGATTATCGAATACTATTCGAATTCAACGCCCGTGGGAGACACCCTCACCCTGCACTTTGATCTTCACCGCAGCAATTGTAATAATGGCATTGGCACGCTCTATTCCTACAACATTTCTGCCACGACGGCTTCACTTGACTGGACTGCGGCCTCCTACTATGGGCCATTCCATCTGCAATACAACGACAGAGACACGGTGGTGAACTATCCTTTCTGCACCTTGACAGACTTGGCGCGTAACACCACCTATAATTGTTCGGTTTCCAGCGTGGCCGACATGAACTCAAGTGAATGTGTGCGATACTATTCCTTCATCACCGATTCCTGCATAGCGCATATTGAGTCGATCTCAGCCACCAATATTACCGATTCCAGCATCACCGTGTCGTGGGAAGGTCCGACGGGCTTTGACTATATAGTTAGTGACGGAACCACTACTGACACCACAGCCTTGCATACCTATACTTTCACGGGGTACCAGCCCATCAGCACCCATACGCTTACCGTCACGCCCGTGGTCGACACCTGCTGTACCGACTGTGCTTTCTCGTTGACGGCTACTACAAACTGCTATAAAGCCAAGGTGAGAGGCATCCGCCCGCTTATCGGCAACGACACCATCACCCTCACGGCCGATCATGCCGACGGTTACTTGTGGAGCACGGGAGCCACCACACAGTCGATAGAGGTGTGGCAGCCAGGTTACTATTCCTTGGTGGTCTATACCAATGGGGGCTGCACCGACACCCTGATGATAGGCGTGTCGAATGTGGAGCTGGACATTGACGTGGATGTACCCACCTATCTCTGTCCGGGCGAATCGACGAATGTGCATGTGGGACTCAGTTCGGAGGCCAACGTGCACGTCAACACCCTCGACCAAGCCACCTTGTCCGACCCCACGCGCATCTTCCTTCCCGACGGAGTGGATTGTGACCCCACGTCCGACCACGGATGTTCCTATCGTTCGGAGCTGGAATTCAATGGCTTTGGCAACTACCAGCTGATGACCGATGCCAACGACATCCGCTACGTGATGCTGAACATAGAGCACTCCTATATTGGCGACATCTATATCAACATCACCTGTCCCAACGGGCAGAATGCCGACATTCTACGATTCAGCGGCAACGGTTCCTCGAGCTGTACGCAACACATTGGGGCAGCCCATCGCGGTTGGGCCGATGGCAACAATTGCGGCAGTTGCTATCTGGGTGATGCCTACGACTATGAGGACAATGGTTATCCGTGTGACTCCACTAAACTCGAAAACAGGGCAGGCACGGGCTGGCGTTACTGTTGGTCCAACAATACCGAAGAGGGCTTCACTTATGCTGGGGGCGACGCACTCATCTATCGTTCTGCCAATAGAGACCCGGTGTTGTACAACTCGTTCGACTCGTCGAATGTGGCGGCAGGTACCAATTTCTATCACCCCGACCAGCCGCTGGATGCCCTGGTGGGTTGCCCGATGAATGGCACCTGGTATATTGAGGTCATCGACGGTTGGGGCATCGACAATGGCTATATCTTTGGCTGGGAGCTGGCATTGAATCCCAACAACTTGTCGCGCATGCTCTACCAACCCACGGTGGCTTCCGCCGACCTGTTGGGCGAATTTGCCACCCGCAACTCCGACACCACCTTCACCATCACCTGTCCCACCAACCTCACCGCCGATACCACCATCACCTACACCGTTCATTTCTACGACACGGCGGGCAACCAGTTCGACACCTCTTTTGCTGTCACGTTCCATCCCCGCTTTACCCGCACCTTCTTGGACACCATTACGGAAAACCAGCTGCCCTATACCATCTACGACACCACTTTCACCGATGCCATTACGAATGTGGTGTTGCGCCGCCCGAATGAGGGTTCGTGCGACAGCATCATCACCTACAGCCTCTTTGTCATCCCCAGCGGCTATTCCTTCCACGATACTACCGTCTGCGATGACCAGCTGCCATTGGTTTGGCATGGGCAGACCTTCACGGGGGCGGGCACCCAGAGTTTTATGCTGACCACCCCATATGGCGGCGACAGCACCGTCACCCTCACCCTGCACGTCAACCCCACCTACCATCTCACTTTCCCTCAGACCATCTGCAGCAACCAGACCTATACTTTCGAGGGTGCCCAGTATGCCGCCACAGGCACCTATACCCACACCCTCCACACCGCGGCCGGCTGCGACAGCGTCCGCACCCTCAACCTGACCGTCAACCCCGCCAGTATTGTTGACACCGTGGCCGATGAATGCGACCAGTTTACCTTCCGTGGTACCCTTTACACCGCTTCGGACACCGTCACGCTGACTAGTGCGGTCCCCAACAGCTATGGCTGCGACTCCGCCATGACCCTGTACCTCACCATCCGCAACTCTACTGACAGCAATATTATTGCTGAGGTTTGCGACAGCTTCTACTGGTTTGGGCAATATTTGACCAGCTCTATCACAGCACCCCTCTCCCATACGCTCACCAACAGCGTGGGTTGCGACAGCACGGTGCAACTGGTGAAGCTGGACATCTATCCCACGGTACGCTACAACGACACCGACACCATTTGCGCCAGCGAGATGCTGAATGGCTATACTTGGCGCGACACGATAATAAACAGCATGGAAGGGGGACTTTTCTCCTACACGCGGCAGGACTACCATGGCTGCGACAGCATCTACTCTCTCGACCTTTCGGTAATATCCACGGCCTATGGGTCGGTGTATGACACCATTGTGGAGAATCAGGCCGCCACATGGAGCTACAACGGCATTCCGGTGCCCCATGACACGGTAATGCTGGTGACCATCCAGCGCGTCTCGGGCTGCGACAGCATTGTCACCTACCACCTGAAGGTGTGGCCCAACGTGCAGCACACTTTCGACTCCACCATCTGCGCCAACCAATGGGACAGCTTTAGCTGGCATGGGCTCCAGGCAGCCAACACGCTTGTGTATGTTGGCACCAACGTCCACGGAGCCGACAGTACCGTTACGCTCCACCTGCACACCCTGCCCACCTATGACCTATCTTTCTACGACACGATTTGCAGCGACCAGTTCGTGACCTTTGAAGGCAATGTCTACTCCACGCCAGGCAGCCATCCTGTGGCCTACAGCACCGCCACTACCCCTCAATGTGACAGCATCCGCACCCTCCACCTGACCGTCTACAACACCTCTCTGGTGGACACCGTCGCAACGGTGTGCGACACCTTCTGGTGGTACGGCAGTTCTTACACGGTTTCCACGCTCGACACACTCAGCGGGCATTACACCAATGCCATGGGATGCGACAGCCTTGTGGCTTTGAACCTTACGATAAACCACAGTACCTCGGCGGTCTTTAACGACACCTGCGCTGAGAATTACCTGCCCAGGCAGCATATCCACATCATCACCTATAGCGACACCACAGGGGCCCAGATGGTTATCCCCAACGCGGTGGGGTGCGACTCGCTGATTACCTATAACCTCTATGTGTGGCGCAATGTTTTCGACACCCTCGACAGCACCATCTGCGCGAGTGCGTTGACCGGCTTCTCATGGAATGGGCAGTCGCCCACGCTGACACCCATGCCTGGCACAACCCCCGGACTTTTAGAACCGGTGATTACAGACACGCTGCATGCTACCATCCCCACGGTGCATGGAGCTGACAGTATCATCACCATGGTGTTGCATGTGAGACCAACCTATCAGCATGATTACTACGACACGATTTGCGACAATCAGGTCAGCTATTTCGTCGACAGCAGCTATGCCATAGC
Organism: Bacteroidales bacterium; assembly: GCA_016280915.1. Classification (GTDB taxonomy): domain Bacteria; phylum Bacteroidota; class Bacteroidia; order Bacteroidales; family P3; genus Colimorpha. The sequence continues at coordinate 22,411 of JAEEHQ010000061.1, read as the reverse complement.
TGGCGACTACAGCCGTGCGGTGCTCTCTGCCGACGGCTGCGACAGTCTTGTCAGTCTCCATCTGACGGTTAATCCTACCTATACAGCCCAATTCTACGATACGGTTTATCTTGGCGAGACGGTTTATTTTGAGGGCAACGCCTACAACGAGCCGGGCATTTACACAGTTACCTATAGCAATCAGCTGGGTTGCGACTCATCGTTGGTGCTTAACCTTGCTGGCAAAAATATGATACCAAGGTCTGTTACCGACAGTCTCTGCCAGGGCGATTCGCTGTGGTTCTTTGACCGCTATTTGCGAGAAGCGGGCACTTATTATGACACCATTTTTACGGGCGATTTCTATAGGGGCGACACCGTGGTAGAGCTGAATTTGGTGTTGGTTGAGCCTCCTGTGCTCTCTATCGACACAACCCATTTCTGTGAGCCCGAGCCTTATTTCATCTTGGAGGGCAATGCCGATGTACCCTATTTCCTATGGTCCTCTATTCCCTATGACCCGACCCTCGACGGACACGAGTCGGACACCATCATACAGGTTTCGCCCACCGACAGCAGTTGGTATTATCTCTATGCCGACTATCGTCCTGACCCCTTATGTCCGGCCACGGACAGCGTGTTGCTGCCCCCGCTGACTAAGGTGACCGCCATCATAGAGATTGTGCCTCAGGCCATCACCCTCGACGAGCGCACCATCACGGCCTACAACCGCAGTACGGGCCGCTATACACGCCACCTGTGGTATATTTGGTATGATGGCGTGCAGGCCTTCACCTCCACCGACCCAGTGCTGAAGCTTGATGTACCCTCTTCGGTGGATAGTGTGCAGATTTCGCTGCAGGTGTTCAGCCACACCTGTGCCGACATCACCACGGTGGATGTGCCCATCCGCCGGTCGGGAATTTTGTTCCCCAATGTCTTCACTCCGACACAGAATCTCAACAATATCTTTACCGGAGTTGGCAAGGGCGTTATTGACTATGAGATATGGATATATGACCGTCGCGGCGATATTGTGTACCATGGTACGGACATCCACGAGGGCTGGGACGGCACCAAGGATGGCAAACCATGCTCACAAGGTGTCTACGTTTATTATTGCCGCTATAGCGACCAACTTATTCCTAACGGAGTTCAGACAACCAAGGGTACCGTCACACTCTTGAGGTAGAGTTGATCTTTATGTAGGTCAAGAATGATGTTTTTTGATGGCATTTGCAGCCATTCTTTGATAAAAGAAAGCACCGGTTTGGGCCGGTGCTTTCTATGTAAAAGAGGATTGGATGTAGATTAGTCCACTTTGATGGGTTGGATGTGCTCGTGGAGGAAAGCGCGAAGGTTCTCAATGGGGATGCGCTCCTGCTGCATGGTGTCGCGGTCGCGAATGGTGACGCTGTTGTCGGTGAGGGTGTCGTTGTCGACGGTGATGCAGTAGGGGGTGCCGATGGCATCCTGACGGCGATAGCGGCGGCCAATGGCATCTTTCTCATCGTACTGGAGCATGAAGTCGTATTTGAGGCTATCCATAATCTCGCGGGCTTTCTCGGGGAGGCCGTCCTTTTTGACCAAGGGAAGGATGGCTGCCTTGTAGGGGGCAAGGACTGCCGGAAGGCTGAGGAGGGTGCGGGTGGTGCCGTCGGGAAGGACCTCGTCCTTGAGGGCGTGGCTGAAGATGGCAAGGAAAGTGCGGTCAACACCGATGGAGGTTTCGATGACGTAGGGAGTGTAGCTTTCGTTGAGCTCGGAGTCGAAATATTGGAGTTTCTTGCCACTAAACTCGCTGTGTCGGCTGAGGTCGAAATTGGTGCGGCTGTGGATGCCTTCGAGCTCTTTGAAGCCAAAGGGGAACTCGAACTCGATGTCGGTGGCGGCATTGGCATAGTGAGCCAGTTTCTCGTGGTCGTGGTAGCGGTATTTCTCAGCCGGGATGCCGAGGGCAAGGTGCCAACGCAGACGTTCTTCCTTCCAATGCTTGAACCATTCGAGCTCGGTGCCAGGACGCACGAAGAACTGCATCTCCATCTGCTCAAATTCGCGCATGCGGAAAATGAACTGGCGGGCGACAATCTCGTTGCGGAAAGCCTTACCAATCTGGGCGATGCCGAAAGGAATCTTCATGCGGCCGGATTTCTGCACGTTGAGGAAATTGACAAAGATGCCCTGGGCAGTTTCAGGACGGAGGTAGAGGGTGTCGCTGTCGTCGATGACAGAGCCCATCTTGGTGGCAAACATGAGGTTGAACTGACGGACATCGGTCCAGTTGCGGGTGCCGCTGATGGGGTCGACAATTTCGAGGTCGAGGATGAGCTGCTTGAGGCCTGCCAGGTCGTTGGCATTCATGCACCTGGCATATTTCTCGCGGATTTCGTCAATCTGTTTCTGGTGTTCGAGGACACGGGCATTGGTGGTGACAAACTGCTGGCGGTCGAAGGCATCGCCGAAACGTTTGGCAGCCTTAGCACACTCCTTGTTGATTTTGTCCTCTATCTTGGCGATATGGTCCTCGATGAGGACATCAGCACGGTAGCGTTTCTTGGAGTCCTTGTTGTCGATGAGGGGGTCGTTGAAAGCATCGACGTGGCCGGAGGCCTTCCAAATCTTGGGGTGCATGAAGATGGCGGAGTCGATGCCGACGATGTTCTCGTGGTACTGGACCATGGCACGCCACCAGTATTGCTTGATGTTGTTTTTGAGTTCGGTGCCGAGCTGGCCATAGTCGTAGACAGCGGCGAGACCGTCGTAGATTTCACTTGAGGGGAAAATGAAGCCGTACTCTTTGGCGTGGGAGACGACTTTTTTGAAAAATTCTTCTTGGGTTGCCATATAATATAATGTTTATTTTCTTTTCTATGATTATGCAACTTCTATTTATTGCTTGTAATAAAAGTCTCTATTTCTTATCAAATTCAAAAATAAGCGTTTTACAATTTCTCTAATTCTTGATAAATAGGATATCCCTATTAGTCGAAAAACTTCCAGGTCATGCCGTAGAAGAGTCCGAATTGTTGGGCAGGGTAGTTGGGGATGATGCAGTAGGCGTTGGGCTCGAGGAAGGTGTTGAAGTGGCCGGCTTTGACGTAGATGGTGGCCCGTTTGATTTGTAGATTGAGGAAGAAATCGGCCCAGAGGTAATTGCCCACCTGCTCTTCATCCTGGCGGTAGAAAATGCCGAGGGTGGGGTCGTAGGCATCGGCATAGAACTTAGTGTGGTAGCGAAGGTCGAAGCCTGTTTGCACATGAAGGGAGCCATGGAAGACTTTAAAGTCGGTGTAGAGGGAATTCTTGCTGGCGAAGAGGGGCACGCGTATTTGCTCTTGGTTGCTGCTGTACTGGATATGCTGCTGCATGTCGAAATGGAGCCAGCTGGTGAGTTTTAGGTAAAGGTTGACCCTTCCTTGGAGGAGTAAGGCGCTACCGGCGGCTTGTATTGGCTGGTAGGTGAAGGTTCCTTCATTGAGGTCGACCTCTTTGAACCATACGTTGTGACTGATGTGATTGGCAGAAAGGTGGATGTCGAGTAGGTTTTGGAGGTGATAGTCGGCCTCGATTTTACGCACACCTACAGATTTGAGATTGGGGGAGATGGGGTTGGTTTTCCAATGGCATTGGGCAAAATAGATGAGTTCGGGTTGGTAGGCCTTGACTATGGCACGGAGGCTGAGGCTCTGTTTGGAGTTGCCCACGGTGTCGCGGAAGGGGAAGAGGAGGTGGGCATCGAGGTTGTACTCGGAGAGGTCGGGAGCGGCTTCGCCGTAGACGTTGAGTTCGGCGGCAGGCCAAGGACTAATCTCAACTCGGGCAAAAGGATAGAGCGCCACACGACGGATGAGCGAGTCGGTATAGTAGGCTGGGTTGAGTTGCAGCCAGGAGAGCTGCGGACGGATGCCGCCATAGAGCTTGAGGGCGTTGCGCCAACGGTGGTCCATATAGGCATCGTTGGTCCAGAAGAGTGAGGCAGAAAGCTGGTTGTAGAGGGAGGAGTCGACAACGGCATAACGGTATTTCTGTCGCTGGTATTCGAGTTCGAGACCGAAGACACCGGTATTGTAGATATGGGGGTCGTTGGGTTGGAGGGTGTCGTAACCGATGATGGAGTCGATGAGTTGATAGCGGGTGGCATAGACGGTGGAGTCGCGCAGGAGGGAGTCGAGGGTGACGGAGTCGAAATAGGTAACCTGCACGGTGGAGGTGTCGATGAGGGTGTCCACGTATTGCTTCTTGATGGGGCGATACCACTCGAATTGACGAACCGTATTGAACGACTGTTTGGCAAAGAGGACCACCTCGTTGTTGAAGCTCATGGTATTGGTGCTGACGATAGGAATGCCTGAGGTGTTGCGGAAGTTCTTGTTGTAGTAGGAGGAGGGACTGGAAAGACCACCATTTTCGCCCACTACCATGCGTTGCCAGATGACTCCAGCAGAGAGCTGGTAGCGGGCATCGCGAGAGTAGTAGTTGGTGTTGAAGTCGAAAAGGTGGTCGGTGGCAGAGCTATTGGAAAAGGAACCATCGGGGTTGATGAGGTGGTAGTCGAGGGCATAGTTCCAATGGTCGTTGATATTCTGGGTATGGGTGACGTGCAGCTGGTAGGATTGGTTGAGGGAACTGTTGTAGGAGAGGACTGCGTGGGGTGTTTGGGCTTGGTAGAAGGTGACGTTGCTGGGTGTTTTAGAGTAGCCAGGGTAGAGGGTGCGTTTGAAAGCAAGGCCTGGTGTGTTATTAAAGGAGGGGAAGATGGAATAGTGGGGATGTCCAATCTCGGAGACGGTGAGGTAGAAGTCGCCATTGAAGGCATCTAAGCAGTCGTGGAATTGGGTGCCCGTGATATGAAGAGCTGGATGGTCGATGGCCATGATTTTGACCTGCCCTGGAAGTCGATGGAACATGAAGACCGAGGATTGGAGCACGCTGTCGGGGGTGTCGACGTGGAATTCGATGCCAAGGACGGACCCTTCGGCAGAGGAGGTGTCGGAAGTGGAGGTGGAGTCGGGGAAGGAATTGTTCTGTTGAGTGGCGTTGGTGTTGAAATTGCGGGGAGGTAGATTGGAGATATTGGATAGGTCGCCAACCCTCCTCACCTGTCCCCATGAGAGTGAGGACAGGAGGAGCAGGGTCAACAGAAATATAAACTTTTTGTTATTCAAGATATCTTATTGGTTATTCTGGAGGAATCGCTCAAGGTCCATGGCGGCAACACAGCCTTTGCCAGCGGCCACGATGGCCTGACGGTAGTTGGGGTCGCAGACATCGCCGGCGGCAAAAACGCCGGGAATATTGGTGGCACTACTGGGGTTGGCCACTTTGATGTAGCCCTGCTCGTCGAGGTCAATCTGTCCTTTGACGAAGTCGGTATTGGGCTTATGGCCAATGGCCACAAAGAAGCCCGCAATGTCTATATGGCGCATCTCGCCCGTTTTGAGATTCTGGAGGTCGGCACCGGTCACTCCGTCGAGGTCGTTGCCGCAGATTTCTTTGGTGGTAGAATCCCAGATGACTTCGATTTTTGGATTGGTGAGTACGCGGTGCTGCATGGACTTGGAGGCGCGGAGCTCGTTGCGGCGGTGGATAAGGTAGACCTTGCTGCAGAGGGTGGAGAGATAGTTGGCCTCTTCGCAAGCGGTGTCGCCACCACCCACAACGGCAACCTCGAGCCCTTTGTAGAAATATCCGTCACAAGTAGCGCAAGCGCTGACTCCCTGGCCGTAAAGCTTCTTCTCGCTCTCAAGACCTAACCAGCGAGCGGAAGCACCGGTGGCTATGATAACAGCCTCGGCTTCAATTTCGTTGTCGTGGTCGTCGACAAGGTGGAAAGGACGCTTGGAGAAGTCGGCCTTGACGATATAGCCAGAGCGGACGTCGGTGCCAAAACGGAGGGCCTGCTGCTTAAGCTGAGCCATCATTTCGGTGCCAGAGATGCCCTCAGGATAGCCGGGGAAATTCTCAATTTCGGTGGTGATGGTGAGTTGCCCACCGGGCTGCATGCCTTCGTAAAGAACGGGTTTGAGGTCGGCGCGACCAGTATAGATGCCTGCGGTATAGCCAGCAGGGCCAGAACCAATGATAAGACAACGAGTGTGTTCCATTATTTGAATTGCTTTTGAGGGTTAATATTCTATTTTTTGTGCGATTATAAGTTGTTTTTCACTTGCGTGGTGGGTTGAACTTTTGCCTTCTTTTTGACTAAAGAAAAGTAAACCAGATAAGCAAGTCCTACGACGATGACGATGGCCTGCTGAGAAGCCCAGAGAAGCCAACCTGCGGCAAGACCGACGGTTTGGCCGATGCCATAGAGGGCGAGGGCTTCCATGACCAAGGCAGGATAAGCGCCGAGGCCTCCTTGTGAGATGGTCATGCCGATGGAGCCGAAGAGGTAGAGCACAAAGGCTGCTCCGAAACCGAGATCTGCCGTTTCGGGGAAGGCCTGCAGGATGACCACGCCGCCAGCGATGTAGAAGAGATAGATGAGAATGCTGTGGAGGATGAAGAGCACCATGGAGCGAGGGGAGAGATGGAAGATGCTTTTGAGTCCGTCGAGTCCGCCCTGGATGATGTTGTCGATTTTGCGGAAGGGCTTGAACTTGATCATTTTGTTGCGCAGCAGCCTATAGAGAACCACTATCAGGACGATGGCGGCAATTAGGACGATGGCTACTGTGGCAAGTCCGGGGAGTCCTTGGCTTTTTTGTTGAAGGACATCTACGAGCCACTCTTTGGCCTGGCCGTACATGAAAAGAAGGCCGATGAGGACCACCACGCCAAAGGCAAGGATGTCGAAGCAACGCTCGGTGACTACCGTGCCGAGGGATTTCTGGACGGGAATGTTGTCGGAGGTGCGCAGGAGGGCGCAGCGAAGCACTTCGCCTAAGCGGGGGAAGGCTAGATTGGCCATGTAGGTGACCACCACGGCGCCAAAGGTGTTGTTGAGGCCGGGACGGTAGCCCATGGGCTCATAGAGTAGCCGCCAGCGGAGTGCGCGGACGAAATGGGCCAACATCACACAGAGCATGACCATGGCCACCCAGAAGTAGTTGGCGTGGGTGAAGGAGTCCCAGATGGCTTGCTTCTGTTCGGCATCCAGTTTCAACAGAAACCAATAAATGAAAAAAAAGCCTATTCCAAGGAAAACAATCAGTTTGATGATGTTGCCCAGGAGGCTTTTCTTAGGGGAAGTAGCGGCTGTGGTTTCTGGCATAAAGTATTAGCGAAGTTTGTTATTTACGGGGAAAATGACTGTGGGGTGCCATTGTTTGGCTTCCTCGAAGTCCATGAGGGCATAAGAGGCAATGATTATGAGGGAACCAACAGGGGCTTTGTGGGCAGCGGCTCCATTGAGGCCGATAACGCCTGAACCACGTTCGCCTTTGATGGCATAGGTGTGGAAGCGTTCGCCGTTGGTGATGTTATATATGTCAACTTGTTCATTCTCGATAATGCCCGAAGCTTCCATCAAAGCTTCGTCTATTGTGATGCTGCCGATGTAGTCAAGGTTGGCTTCGGTGACGGTAACTCTATGAATTTTAGACTTTAAGACGTTAACCAACATGTTACAATTTTTTTGCAAAGATACGTTTTATTTTTAAATATATATATATTGTTGTCAGACTTCCCCTTGGCTTGTTTTTAGAACTTGATGATGAGGCTGATAAGGAGGAAGACGAGGAAGCAATAAAGAATGATTTTGGTGCCGGAGATGGGCTTCATGTAGTTGGGGTCGGAGATGTCGAAACGACGCTTGATTTTGATTTGGTGCTTGGCGGCTCGGTATTTGTCGGCAAGGGTGTTGTCGTCGACGGCAGGTAGCTCGCCTTTACCCTCTTCGGGTTGTGCTTTGGTGTCGACACCGTTGACAAAACGGGGCTGATAGTTGAACTTGGGCATCTCGCGTTTGCGGAAAAGGTCGCGCCAGGTGAGCTGGGACGATTTAGCGCGTTCCTCACGTTCGAGGTCTTTGACGCGTTGTTCAAAATACTGGAGCTCTTCGTCGGAGGAGACTCCGCTTTTGGCGGTGTTGCCAGCTTCGGCTTCTTTTCTTTCTTGCTCGATGGCATATTTCTTTTTCAGGGCCTCCCATTTCTCCTTCTCGGGGTCGTAGAAACGAGGCTCATAGTGAAAACGGCGGGGTTTGTCGACTTCAAACATGACTGTTGTTGTATTTACTTTTCGGTTATAACGGCGTTCATGGGTACGTCAAATTCTTCCGTCGGAACAAGCTCTACCATCTGGAAATTGAAGGCAACGCCGACTTTGTATGCGTTGGGAGTGCTCTTGAGCAGGCGGTCGTAGAAACCACGGCCACGGCCCATGCGGTTGTTGTGACGGTCGAAGGCAACGCCGGGTACAATAATCATTTGCACGCTATTGAGGTCGGTAAATTCAGGACCCGTAGGCTCTCCTATTCCGAACTGTTCCCCCTCTTTGAGGCATTCGGGACCCGTGTATTGGCGGAGACGGAGGTCGTCGCCATCGACACAAGGGAGGAGGAGGGTCTTCTGCTGGTACCAGCGGTTGACGAAATCGTGCGTCTGCACCTCGTCTTCCATCGACCAATAGAGTAGAATGGTCTGAGCATCACGGAATTGTGGCAGTTGCTCCACCTGCTGCATAATGGGAATTGAGCGACTGCATTTTTCACAAAAAGGGACGGCTTTTTTAGCCGCCCTTATTTGTTTGCGTAATTCTTTCTTGTCCATAGACTAAGATAGTATGCTTGGAATGTAAGCTTGGTAGCGTTAGAAAGGAAGGTCCTCTTCGGGTTTGAGGGGAGAGGCAAAGGGCTGTGTGGCGGCAGGGGCGACCTGCTGGGGTGCGGGTTGCTGAGGAGCGGCGGGATTAGGAGCCATGGCAGGCTGCATGGGAGCGGCAGCAGGAGCAGCGGCAGGCCAAGGATAACCGGCAGCCTGAGGAGGCATCTGGCCAGGGACGTAGCTCTGGATGCGGGTGCAACGGAGGTCGGTATACCAACGGTCTTGATATTCGCGTGATTCAGGGGTGAAAGAGACGATGACGGGGCTGTTGAGGGGTATGCTGTTGACCATGGCAAGACGGTCTTCGCCAAAGGTATTGAAAGCAACGGTGCGAGGATATTCGCCATCAGTTTCTATAACAAAGGTGCTTCTCACCCAAGGACCGCGTGCACTTTCGCCACGTACTTCGGGCATAATCTTGATTAACTTGCCGGATATTTCCATAGTATGTTTTTTTTATTATTAATATTCAAAGAATTATAGCAATCGATGTGAGTCGATTTAGTCTACAAAAATAATAAAATATTTTGGAAGAGCGATAAAAAGTTTTCAACATGACTTTGGGTTGGCTGGATTTAGAGTTATCAAGCCATCAAAGGGGGTTAGCGGCGAGTTTGTCGGTTGAAGACAAGGATAAGGGTGAAGGTGATGATGACCATGGCACCGATGACACACCAGAAGGCGGTTACGTTGGTGATGAATGGGAAATCGATGTTCATGCCAAAAAGGCCGGTGACCACGGTGAGGGGAAGCAGGACGGCGTTGAAAATGGTGAGCAATCGCATGATGTCGTTGGTGCGGTTGGTCTGCAACGAGTCGAAGGTGCTGGAGAGACCTTCGACCAACTCGCCATAGTCTTCAATGGAGTCGAACATCTTCTGATACTGGTCTAAGATATTGCCCCAGTAGTCTTCCATGTCGAGCACTTCGGGGTCGACAAAGCCTTTGATGGCACCTCCCTCAAACATGTGGAGCACACGCAGTTGTGGTTTGAATGAGGTGTTGAGCATGATGATGTTGCGTCGGGTGACGGAGATGAGCTCGATGATGCTACGAGCTTTTTTGTTGAAGATGTCGTAGTTGATGAGGTCCACTTCGGCACCAATGCGCATGATGAGGGTGTAAGTCTCTATCATCAGGCGGTCGAGGATGGTGTAGAGGAGGATGTCGCTCGAGGCGAATTTCTCCTGTGCGTCTTCGTCTTCGTCGCGCAGGTCTTCCTGCATCTCTTCAAAGAGTTTTTTGACCACCCAATGCGACTTGCCGATGGTGATGATATAGTCCTTGCCCCAGAAGATTTTCACCTCCCGGATGCGGATGAACTGATTGCCTTTGTCGAAATAGGGAAAATGCAGAATCAGGAAGTAGTAATCGTCATATTCGTCTATTTTTGGCCGCTGATTGGAACTTCGGCAGTCCTCAATGTCCAAGGGGTGGAACTGGTAGTCCTCAAGTAGGTAGCGATAGTCGTCCTCGCTTGGATTGGTGATTTGCAGCCATTTAATAGACTGATACTGAATGGTCTCAATCATGTGGTGTTTCCCTTTCAGTTGTTACGATCACTATGTGGTCTGGATTCTACATTCGTTTATTATGTTTAAAGGTTTCAGTTTGCAAAAATACGAATTTTTTTTGAATAAGCGAAAAAAAGGTTACTTGCAATGGGTGCGGCCACCGTTGAGGCCAATACCGACCTGCAGGTTGAGGGTGAAGCCTTGGGGTGCGCCTACAATGGTTTTAAAGTTGTTGTAGGTACCATATAAACGGACATCGATATAGGCTTTGCTATGATCGGCATTGTAGTAGTCGTTGTTTAATCCCCAGAATGAGACTTGGTTGTGGAAGATGTGGTTATAGATGATGCCGAAATGGAAGCAGCCATTGCCGGAACCCATGGAGCTACCCTCGTCCTCGGGGGTGTAGTAGTAGCCTAACAGACCAAAGCCAACAAATGGGGTGAGACGGGTTTTGTTGTTGTCGACAATAGAGTAGCCACAGTATCCAAATAAACCGAGTGTGATTAGTGGGTCTTCGCGGTAAAGGTCGTTGTAGTCGTTGCGGACATTGGGGGCATCTTTGCGGCATTTTGAACCTCCCATATAGATGGTGCTGCCAAAGAGAGCTCGTTTGTATTCCAACTCAAAATTGAAGGACATGCCAATGCCGGGTCTGAAATAGTCGTTGAGTTGGCCACCTGTGTAATGGTATCCGAGGTCGAAGGCCATACCCCATGCAAAGGGGGCATCAACGAAGCCATAGGGGGTTGTGGGGAGGGATTCGTTGAGTCTTTCTTTGATTTTGTTCTGCCAGCGATGGAGAGCGGCTGTGTCGGTGCCGTAATTGGTTTCAAGTTCAATCCGGCGCACATCGTCACCCAGCATCCGCATGTTGTTATCCAAAAGTTGTCCGTGGCTGAAAATAGAACTATCCTGCAGTTTGCCTTCCAGTCGGCGACGGTAAACCTCCACTAAGTCGAAGATGCATTGGTTGTACTGTAGCAATTGATCGCTTAGGTAGTTGGTGTCTACCCATGAGTATTCGGAGGTGGTATAAGCGTAGGCAACGGGCTTGTTGTATTGAACACCGTCTACTTCCTGAGATTTGTTTTCTATTCCCATGTAGTATTCGAGGTGCGAGACCTGTTTCTCGATGGCGGTGTTGGGGGTGAAATCGTTCCAAGTGAGAGGCCCCATCTTCCAAGTATGGACGTTTTGGGCTTGAATTTGACTAATAAATAAGATACAAAGTGCTGATAGTAAAGTAATTTTCTTCATGTTAGTAGAACTTTTTATCGCTTGCAAATATACTATTTTTTTCAAAGGTATTGTTTTTTTTCTTGATATACCTAAGGTGATGCCATTGGGCAATTGTCTTATGCCCTTTCAGGGGGCGTATTTTGTTACGTTTTGATTCGCCCAAGGCGTTGCCGTTGGGCTAAATTTGTTGTGCCCTTACAGGGCGTTATCTGAATCCTGCTGTTTTATCCAAGATGTTTCCCTTGGACGAATGAGGTTTTTATATGAGGCAGCTTCCTTTAATTCGATATTGAGAGCGCGTGCTTTCTGCACGCTCAGATGTATTCGATTGATAACTACCACACTATAAGTGCGGGGATATTGAGAGTTTGCCTCTCGAGGCAATTTGTAGAAGCTTCTTATTATTAATTGCTTGCAATTATAACTTCCTATTTCTAGTTATTCAAGATATGCAATTATATATTCTCTCATTCTCTAATTCTTGATTAATAAAACAACCTCCAATCGTATAAACAAAAAAACCACCTCGTTTGTGAGGTGGCTTTTTCTTATAGAGTAGGCTTGGCGTTATTTACGCTCGCCTTTGGCAGCATTGTAGAAAATCTTGAATGCGCCTGTGTTACGCAGTTCTTCCTTAATGTCGCTGATAAGGCCCATACGGGTGTCCTTGTCGGCTTTGATGGAGAAGGTTACGAAAGGACGGTCGGCTTCGACACGGCTCTGAAGTTCGGTTTCGACAAACAGAGGAATGTCGGAAACCTCAGAAATCATGTCGTTGAGCTGAATACGGCTTTCGGTACCGTATTTCTTCTGGTATTCGCCTTGCATGGGGATACCCACGTTGATATAGCTTACCAGGCTCTTCTTTTCCAATTTAACAGTCTCGGTAGCCTTCGGAACATGAATCGTCACATACAACGAGCTTTCACGCATTGTGGTGATGGTCATGAAGAAGAACAGGAGCATGAAAATAATGTCGGACATCGAACCCATATTGAGGGCAGGAGTCTCTTTTGCTTTTTTTCCAGTAAATCTTGCCATTATTTTTGCTCTCCTATTTTAGTAGGCTCGGCTTCGGAGATAGCAACAGGTATTGCTTGGTCGATAGCGTCGAGCTGTTGGTCATTAAGGTCAGAATACTTCTTGCCGAATCTCTCACGAGAGAGTTCGTCACGCATCTCATTGATTGCTGCAGTCAATTCGTTTTGGACAGCCAGATACATATCATATGAGGTACCGCGGTCGTTCTGAAGAGAGATAACACCTTTGGAGACATCCATTTTTCCCAGCAGGGGGATATCGAGCTGTGTCTTTTCAGGCAGGTTGGGATCGTTGTTAGGATTCCCAAGGAATTCCTTGGCACGGTCCTTCAGGTCATGGATGTCGCCAATTTCGCCGTTGAACAAAATACGGTCGGCGTAGTTGATCTTGACGCTGAAGATGTTTCTCTCCTTAATCTCAGGTTTGTCCTTTTGATCCTTAGGCAGGGGTGGGGGCAAACGACGCGCAATACCCTGATCTGTATTGATGTTGGAGACCAACAGGAAGAAGGCCAACAACAAGAACGAGATGTCGGACATTGAGCTGGTGTTGAGACCAGGTGTTTTTCTTCCCATAGTTAATTATTTTTTCTTGAATGATTTAGCAATCTCTGTGTAGAGGATAGCGCAGGCGGCACCGATGACGAGGATGTACACCAGGTAGCAGAAAGCACCAATCCACTTAGAGGTGGTTTCGGTTGCACCATATCTATCCAGCATAGAGGCAGGAATGTCGCTGCCTTTGGAGATGAGGTACAGCACAAAGATTATTGCAACAATCGCAATCAGGCCGATGAAGAACTTCAATAGTTTGCCTTTCTCGGCCATACCTTTGAACATGAAAATGAGTGCAGCAATAATGGAAATGGCAATCATGGCAACCAGGACAAAGAAGACGATGTCCCATAAGCCAGAGCCGGGGTTAGTTTCAGCATTGAGGGCGAAGAAGAATGCGAAGACCGCACACAGCACGCCTATCAGCAGCATCACTAAGGTTAATAATTTATCAGTTTTCTCTTTCATAACAGTTTAAGGATTTACGTTTTAAAAAATAATGTAATTAGATATTCCTTATAACTATTATTTCTTGTTCTTAACGAGGATGTCCATGAAGGTGATAGAACCATCTTCCATCTGGGCAACGAGGCTCTCGATTTTGGTAAGGATATAGTTGTAGAAAATCTGAAGAATGATAGCGGCGATAAGACCAAAGATGGTGGTCAACAGAGCAACCTTCATACCACCAGCAACAACGGTCGGGCTGATGTCACCAGCAACTTCGATATCATCGAATGCCTGGACCATACCAACAACGGTGCCAAGGAATCCGAAGGAAGGAGCCAGGGCGATGAACAGGCCAATCCAGGTGAGGTTATTCTCGAGGCGGGCCATCTGGACACCACCGTAGGAGGTAACGGCTTTCTCCACATTGTCAAGACCTTCGTCGATGCGGTCGAGGCCCTGATAGAAGATAGAAGCAACAGGACCACGGGTGTCGCGGCAGAGTTCCTTAGCGCCATTGTAGTCGCCCTTCTGGACTTTCTCTTCAATGCCCTCAAGGAGTTTCTGCACATTGGTGGTAGCCATGTTCAGGTAGAGGATACGCTCGATAACGAGAGCCATACCGAAAATAAGGCAGAGGAGCACAGGGGTCATCCAACCTGCACCACCCTGGATGTACTTCTCTTTCAGTACCTGGTGGAAGGATTTGTGCTCTTCGGCAACTGCGGGAGCTTCTTCGGCTTCGGCGGGTTGCTCTGCGACGGCGCTGTCAACAGGTGCAGCTGCGCTGTCGGCAATCTGCTCGACTTGTTCGGTGGCGGGCTGGTCGGTGGCGGCTGCCTGATTCTGAGCCATGACACCATTGAGATTGGTGAATGTCAATAAACCAATGATTGACATCAAAGCAATTACTTTTTTCATGATTTAATTTAATGAATTGATTATTAATTAGTTAATTTGCTTACATTTAGAATCATTATTTCTGCAAATATACGCTATTTTTCGGAAACAAAGAATTTTTATTTGTTTTTTTTATTTTTTCCTATCAAAAAGTGCTTCCATCAGTTCTTCAAGTGGTTTCTTGCATGTTTTTTCCACCCGTATGTCCTCCAGTTCCTGTTGTGCAAGGTCGAATTCTTTCTGTATGGCCTCTTCTACATATTGACGGATTCCTATCTGGGCGTATATTTCAAGCACTCGCTTCACTTTGCATTCGCTGTCGGACGGTGTAGAAGCGAAGAGTTGTTGAAGCTCTTGTTTTGTCTCTGCATTGGCCAGCTCAAGGGCTTTCAGGATAAGGTATGTCTTCTTGTTGTCGCGTATGTCCTGTCCGGTTTGTTTGCCGAAGACGGCCACATCTCCATAGCTGTCCAGCAAGTCGTCTTGAAGCTGAAAGGCCAACCCCAGGTGGATGCCGAAATTGTAGAGGTGCTGCACATCCTCAGGCGTTGCGTTGGCATACATTGCACCAATCTTGAGCGCCCCAGCCAGAAGCACAGCGGTCTTAAGGCGTATCATCATGAGGTAGTCGGCGATAGAAACATCTTTCTGATGCTCGAAATTCATGTCGTATTGTTGCCCCTCGCAAACCTCGATGCCTGTTTCGTTGAAGCAGTTGAGAATCTCTTGTAGGTGTGGGTGAGGCTGACGGAGGAAATAGCGCCAGGCCATGGCATACATCGTGTCGCCTGAGAGGATGGCCGTGTTCTCGTCCCATTTGCAGTAGACGGTGGGCTTGCCTCGGCGCAGGGGCGATTTGTCCATCAGGTCGTCATGCAGGAGGGTGAAGTTATGGAAGGTTTCGATGCCGATGGCGGCATAGCGTACTTGTTCTATATCGCCGCCAAACATCTGATTGGCAGCCAGCAGCATCATGGGCCTGATTCTTTTTCCGCCCAGACGCAAGGTGTATTCTATCGGTTCGTAGAGCTGTTTGGGCTCATGGATGAAAGATTCTTCGTCAAAGATTTGTTTGACTTTTTCCAATAGTTTTTGCATAATGTTTCGTTTAGAATGGATAATTTATTCCGAAATTGAGAGCTAAGATGTCCCAGTCCCAATGCTTTGCAAACCAACGTTTTCCTTCCTCGTAGTTGGGGTCATAGAAAGGTAGGGCAAGGTCAAGACGCACGGTGATGACCGATATCTTGGCTCTTAGTCCAAAGCCGGCATCTACCGCCAAGCCCTGAAGTATGGACATGGGATTGAATGTGTAGTTATTATTTTCGGGTAAGACATTGGCGTAGGTGTCGATGCCCCAGTCGTCCCAGTCCCATACATTGCCGATGTCGGTAAAGAGGGCCCCTTCGAAGATGCCGAAGAGGGGGAAGCGCTCCTCGATATTAAACACCAGCTGAATGGGGGCGATGCCCAAAGCATAGTCGGAGAAGAAGCGGGTGGACAACCCTGGTCCTAAGTGACGTAGAGCCCAGCCGCGCATGGTGGTGGAACCTCCGCCAGAGAACATCTTTTCGTAGGGAACGGTAACCGACTGGCCATATGGTAGGGCAAAACCTCCCAAGGCGCGGAGAACCAAAGTGCTTTTGTCGCCATGGTAGAGATACTGCTTAAACTCTCCTTCCAGCCTAAAGTATTGCGAGAACTCAATTCCATCTTCGTTTTCATATCTACTCGGATTCCTGCCCATCAGATTGGCAACTCCGTTCAGCAGATTGCCGGCAGTCTCCACGGAGAAATGCAGGTAGGCAAAGTTTTGTCGTTTGGATAGGTTCTGGTTGGTGTAGGTGAACTCGTAGTGGGTGTTCAGTAGCACAAAGTCGAGGGTTTGATAAGCAAATTGGATGTCGTGCGTCAGTTCGGCCAGGTGTATGTAGTATTGGTCACCCGAAATAATCTTGGAGAAAGAGAGATTGATGGGCAGAAATTTGTGTTGGATGTTATTGTTGTGGTTCCAGGTGTAACCAAAAGAGCCTCCCCATCTTACCCGCTCCAACTGGATGTCGGAATAAGTGGTGCCGAGGTCCTCGTCGTTGATAGGAACTTTGATGTTGCGGAAAATGTAGTCATAGCCCAGCTGAATGAGTGTGTGGGGTTTGATGCTCTGCCAGACGATATTGCTGCCAAATGGGGCCACGAAACTCGGCAGGTCGAGCGAGGCCGTCACGTCGCTTTCAAAATTAGCGAAAATGTCGTAGAACGTATTTGACTTGGAGGAGAATACCTTCTTGGGAAAGTCGAAAACAAGGTCACCCTTGAGGCTGAAGCGTTCAGCACCGCCAAAAAGGTTGTTGTTCTCATACCCCAGGGTTGTACCGATGCCCAAGTTTCCGCTGGTGAGGAAGTTATCTTCGTTGGAAGAGGTGCCTAAGTCGGAGGCATTGGTCAACTCGAAGGAGAGGCTGACGCGGTGGCGACGACTGTTCAGCAGGCGGATGCGGGCATCCAGCAGGTGGAGCGAGTCGCTGCTCTTGGGCGATTCTTCAAAGCTGATGTCGACATATTTAAAGTTGTGGAGTCCCAGCAACGAGTTGGAGGTGTTGGTGGATATCTGTGTCCTGTAGGACATGCCGGGAAAGATGAACAGCTGTCGGCTGATGGCCTTAGGCGAGGGGGAGATGTCGCCTTTGTGGATGAAATAGAGGTCGGAGAAGCCTCTTAGGTGCTTGTATTGGTAAACCAGCGTGTCGAACAACCGTTCGCGTGGGGCGAGCGCGGTGGAAACATTGGGGTAGATGTATATGTCGCCGATGTGGTATTTGTGCAACACGCTGTTGCCTTCCTTGCCCTCGGCATTCTGTGGGATGCGGACAATCAGCAGGATGCCCATTTTTTTGTCGTCGTAGGTGGTGTCGACGAGGAAGTGGACCATCTCGTTGTTGGCATAGTAGTATCCTTGGTTTTTCAGGTTGTTGACTATGCGTTGCTGTTCTTGGGTCAGGAGGTCTTGGTCATAGTAGTCGCCCACTTTCAGCAGCGACTCCTCTTTCCATTGCTGCAGGAGTGCGTTGATGTCCTCCTGGCGGCTGCGGAAAACCACCTCGTCGATGGTCTTTCTGCGCGAAGCCACCACTTTGTAGGTGACATCCACAAAGGCGTTGCCCCTGTGGTTGGTGTCCACCGTTACGGTGGAGTTAAAGCTGCCTTTGGTCTTGAGCAGCGTGTTCAGCTGAGCCGCCGTTTGTATGGCCGCGCGGCGGTTATAGATGACAGGGGGCTCGCCCACCTTGTGCCACAGTTTGCCCCAAAACGAACTGTCGTTGGGATTGGGTATGCAGTAGACCATCCGTTTCAGCGGCAGGAAGGCAATCTTGCGGTTGGGCTTCTGCAGGTAGTACTGTGATGCGTTAGCAAGTGCGTCTTTAATCTCTGAGGTCACCGCCGAGCTGTCCGCCATGCTCATTTCAATCTTGTTTTTATGTAGCACACGTTGGTCTCCCTGCACATACTTGTCCACATTGCACGATGCCAACCCCATGCAGCCATATATAATTAGAACAATATATATAATTCTGCTCCTATGCTCTTGCCGTATTTCCAATTTGCAATAAACCTCCTTACATCTTTTTAATGAACCCATTCACCACCGAAAGGATTTTATCTGCCGATCCGAGATTCTCATCCAGATATTGGGTGCAAACCTGGGCAGACTTATCATATTGTTCTTTGTCGTTGAGCAACCTGTCAAGAATCTGTTGCAGCTGGGGATACTGGCTGTAGGCGAAACCACCGCCCAGGGCTATGATATCCTTGGCCTCTTTGAACTTCTGATAGTTGGGACCAAAAACAACCGGTTTTCCAAAAGTAATGGCCTCCAACGTGTTGTGTATGCCTCTGCCAAATCCGCCACCTATGTAGGCCACATCGGCATAGCGATAAAGCGAAGAGAGGATGCCAATGGTGTCGACGATGAGTATCCGCGAGCCTGCAACCCTCTGTGTCATTTGGGTGTAGCGGGTGCAGTTGTTCTTGCCAAAGAGGTTGACGATAGCGTTGATGTGGCTCTCCGAAATAACATGTGGGGCCAAAATCAGCGTAAGCCTCTCGCCATAGTGGTCGTAGAATTTCTTTATGTTGGTTTCATCGGGTTCCCACGAGCTGCCGGCCAGCAACACCTTGTTGCCTGGGTGCTGACTTAGGAAATCCTCCACCTCGGTGAAACGGCAGGACTCTTGTGCGATGGCGTGCACGCGGTCAAAACGGGTGTCGCCCGCTATGGAAACCGAGTCGATGCCATGGCTTTTCAGCAGTTGCATCGACTCTTCGTTCTGCACGAAGATGTGGGTGAAACATTGTCCGAGACTTTTCAAAAACCAACGTCCGTAAGGCTTGAAGAAATACTGGTTGGGCCGGAAGATAGCGGAGAAAATAACGGTAGCAATCTCCCGTTGGCGCAACTGCTCCAAATAATTGAACCAGAAGTCGTATTTGACAAAAAACACCACCGTGGGACGCAGCAGGTTGACAAATCGGCGGGCGTTGGCTCGGGTGTCCATAGGCAGGTAGCAAACAAAGTCGGCCTCGGGATAATTCTTTCGCACCTCGTAGCCGCTGGGGGAGAAGAACGTAACGCAGATACGGTAGTCGGGATGCATCCGGTGGAACAGCTCCAACACAGGCCGTGCCTGCTCAAATTCGCCCAACGAGGAGGCGTGGAACCAGGCCGTGTTGTCCTTACCAACAGGAGCCACCGACAGCCGTCCGAAAGTCTCCTTCCAGCCCTCCACCATCTGGCGGGCCTTAGTGTTGAAAAGGGCCGCCACCCGCACGCCCAAGGCGTAGCATTGTATCCCTAAAGTGTATAATAACCTCATCGAAATGTAGTTTAACTTTCCATCCTATCAATTAACCCTATCTTATTATTTTCCAGCTGTCTAATAAAAATAAATATCATGTGCCTGTCTTCCCTTCAACGGAAACATCCAGCACAGTTTCAGCGTGTACAGCATGTCAAAATAGCGGTTGCCATCCTTGCCTTGCAACCCCAAATAGTGGTCGATAGTATAGTCGCGTGTCGACCGGCTCCAGCATTGCTGCACGTTCAGCTCCACATAAAAGTTGATGAGGTTGGCGTGGTTGCTCATAAACCAAAATCCGATGCCTTCGCCCAAGAGGAACCCTTGGCGTTGGTGGTCGTATAGCAAGGCATAGTCGCCCTCCACTTGTGGTGCCGTTGCCTTGTTGGGCTTGAAAATGGTCTGCTGCAGCATGTAGCCACCCTGCAGGCGGGCAAAGATGCCCGAGTTGGGATTCTTATCGGGCTGGAGGGGGAAAATCTTGCCCACGCCACCCATGAAACCCAGGCCGCGGTTGTAGCAGGTCACCACGGCATCGGAGCCTCCGGTGCCCACCACAATACTGTCTCTTGAAAACACCGACCCCATGCGCTCTATCCTGTTCAGCAGGTTGTTGTTGCCCATCCACAGGTTGCCGTCAAGAGTCACCAGCCAGTTGCTTTTGTATTTATACAGGCCGTTGATGCCGTAATCCATCCACGGCCCCTTGTAGAGGCTGGCCATTGTGGCACGTTGGCTGCGCATGCCGTCGGGCGCGGTCTCAAACGAGCCTAATGTCGACGGCATCTTCACCCCGAAGTTAAACCCCACGATGTGGCACTCTATCGTGTCCTGCTTGAGGTCAATCTGTGCTTGTGCCGGCAGGTTTCCAAGCCAAACGAAAAGACCCACAAACAACAGCCGGTGAAATATTTTTCCCTTGATATTCATCAATATGATATTAATTTCGTAATTTTGCAGCCCCCAAAGTTAGGGCCCATTCAAGTTGCAAAAATACGCAATTTATTTGATAACAACGAAAAAAATAAATAAAAAATAAACATCTATATGGCAAAAGATTTTGTAAAGCGTTCCGAAAACTATTCCGAATGGTACAACGAGTTGGTAGTACGTGCCGACTTGGCCGAGAATTCTGCCGTCCGCGGCTGCATGGTCATCAAGCCCTACGGCTATGCTATCTGGGAGAAGATGCAGCGTGCTCTCGACGACATGTTCAAGGCAACCGGTCACCAAAATGCCTATTTCCCCCTCTTCATCCCCAAGTCGTTCCTCAGCCGTGAGGCCGAGCATGTCGAAGGCTTCGCCAAAGAGTGTGCCGTGGTCACCCACCACCGCCTGATGAACAACCCCGACGGCAGCGGTGTCGTCGTCGACCCCTCCGCCCGCCTCGAGGAGGAACTCATCGTCCGCCCCACCTCCGAGACCATCATCTGGAGCACCTATAAGAACTGGATCAAGTCCTACCGCGACCTCCCCATCCTCTGCAACCAATGGGCCAATGTGGTTCGTTGGGAAATGCGCACCCGCATGTTCCTCCGCACCGCCGAGTTCCTATGGCAGGAGGGCCACACCGCCCATGCCACCCGCGAGGAGGCCGAGCAGGAAGCCCGCCGCATGCTTGAGGTCTATGCCGACTTTGTCGAGAACTGGATGGCCGTGCCCGTGGTTAAGGGTGTCAAGTCGCCCAACGAGCGTTTTGCCGGAGCCCTCGACACCTATTGCATCGAGGCCATGATGCAGGATGGCAAGGCCCTGCAGGCAGGCACCTCTCACTTCCTGGGACAGAATTTTGCCAAGGCCTTCGAGGTGCAGTTCCTCAACCAGCAGAACCAGCTCGAATACGTCTGGGCCACCTCGTGGGGAGTCTCTACCCGTCTGATGGGAGCCCTCATCATGACCCACTCCGACGACAACGGCCTCGTCCTGCCCCCCAAGCTGGCCCCCATCCAGGTGGCCATCGTCCCCATCTGCAAGAATAGCGAGCAGATGGCCGAGCTCGACGCCCACATCGCTCCCATCATCGATGCCCTCAAGGCCAAAGGCCTCACCGTCAAATACGACAACCGCACCGAGTATAAGCCCGGCTGGAAATTCAACGAGTATGAATTCAAAGGCGTGCCCGTACGCCTCGCCATCGGCCCCCGCGACCTCGAGAACGGCACCTGCGAAGTCTGCCGTCGCGACACTCTGGAGAAAATCACCATGCCCATCGAGGGCATAGCCGACCATGTGCTCGGCCTCATGGAACAGATACAACAGAGTCTCTTCCAACGTGCCGCCGACTTCCGTGCCGCCAACACCCGCAAAGTCGACACCTGGGAGGAATTCCAAACCGAGATAGAGAAGGGTGGTTTCCTCCTTTGCCATTGGGATGGCACCACCGAGACCGAAGAGCGCATCAAGGAGCTCACCAAAGCCACCATCCGCTGTATCCCCTACGATGCTCCCGCCGAGGAAGGCCGCTGCATCCTCACCGGCCAGCCCTCCCACCGCCGCGTCATCTTTGCCCGCGCCTACTAATCCGCTTCTAATGGCAGTATCAACAAAAACGTCTGCAGAGAAATGTCTGCAGACGTTTTTATTTTCAAAGTGAAGCAACCATCAAAAATGAATAAAAAGAGCCTTTTTTAGTTTAGAGTAGTTGATAGTTTAAAGTTGATAGTAAAATCTGCGATTTCTGCGAGAGTTTTCCCAAGCTTTTGCTTGCACATTCGTGTTTTTTCGATTCTTTCGATGTTCTATAGTTGAGAGTTTATAGGTTATTGGTTATGGGTTATTGGTTATTGAGAGTTGAAAGTAAAATCTGCGTTTTCTGCGATTTCTGCGAGAGTTTTCCCAAGCTTTAGCTTGCACATTCGTGTTTTTTCGTGTTTTTCGATGTTCTATAATTGAGAGGTTATTGGTGTTAATGGTTATTGGTTATAGGTTATTGGTTATTGAAAGTTAAGAGTTGAAAGTTGAGAGTAAAATCTGCGTTTTCTGCGAGACATCAAATCTTGAAATTTACTCCGCATTTATGGTAATTTACTTTCTTCTGCTTTAGCAGCATGATGTTTTGCGCCTAAAGGCGAATTGAGTAAATACGGAGTAAATTAACGAGTAAAGGTGGGTTCTAT
>JAEEHQ010000060.1 GCA_016280915.1 Bacteroidales bacterium | reverse complement strand
TCATGTATTCTCTCCATACCGACAGGCTCTTACGCGTGCCGTTAAAAATGGTGTTCTTCCTTATAGAGAACGTCTTGCCACAGTCCTTACAGATAAACTTCTGTGCCCCATTCTTTCGTTTCCCATTTCGCTGAACATGGGCCCCTCCACATATGGGACACACCCGTCCGCCCGAGAACCTTTGTTCCGTCAGGTACTCTTCCATGTCTGATGATGCAGTTTGCACTCCCTTGAACAGGTCGTGCAGCTTGATACGCTCCATGATAGGCAGACTGTTTATCAGCTCCATGATGCTTTCTGCTGTGTGTTTTTGGTCTTCCATAACGAGATAACAAAAAAATCAGTCCATTATTGTACTAGAGTGTTTCTGAATCAATCGGGCCAATGCACGACGCTTGATGTTATAGAGGTTGTCCACGGTGACTTGGAAACGGTCGGCCACTGCCTGCGGCTCCTCGTCCCGAAGGAGCAGGGCGGTCAGTATCGCGCGGTCGCGCGGAGGCTCCAGTTGGGCCAAACCCTGTTGTATGTCCATCATGATATGGGTCATCTGTGTCGTACCAGCATTTAGCAATTCTTGGTCTTCTAAATTGGTAATAGGGATTTGACGACGAGAATCTATCATCTGGAGCGAAAAATCTTTGAAAAACCGATAGGAAACCACTGAAAGCCAGCGGTCGAAAGGAAGGTCGGGGTCGTAACGGCGCAGCCGTGCCCAGCCATCGGCATGAAGGTAAAGGTAGAACTCCTGCACCAAATCATCCAACGGGACGTTGGGGGCCGCCTTCATGGCGTTGAACCGCAACAGGCGACGGAAACGATCATACAGCAGACACTCCAAAGCCTTCTCATCGTCGGCAAGGAGGTCGGCGACAAACTGTTGGTCAGATATATAGCAGTATTTAGCAAAGAGTTTCATCGGGCGTGGAAAGGGCAAAAGAATAGCGTGGAACGTATCTCTGTCTGAACACCAGGGTTTCCACGCCCTACAATGCAAACTAAGTCATTCCACGCCGATGCACGGCGTTTCGTCGACCTATTCTTGCATTGTTTAGTCCCCTTGATTGAGGACGATGTGGAAATTTGGTGTTCAAGAATAGCACGAATCGCTATTATGTATGTTATATACCTATTCTATTGTTTTTTACATATTCAATCTATTTTTTAAAATTATTTGCAAATATACATTTTTTTTCTAAACTGGCTCTAACTTTTTTCTGTTATTGTCATTATTGCTGCCTTTCCTGCACAATTGCCCACATCAGTTCTTCTTCCGGAGAACCCCAAAACACCCCTCCTTATTGGATGCTTCTCCTCTCTCTCGCGAACTCCTTGCGAATCTCTCGCGAACTTCTCGCTTTTTTATCTTTCGCACAGCGAGATATTGGCAATTATTTTGCAGGTTTTCAGCATGATAACAATAGAAAACAGAACAAGCTACGGTTAAGCAAGGCTTTATATGCCCAGAGTTTCAACCTGAATTTGTGGAAAAAGATGTGGCAGGGCGAAATGACAGAACAAAAAAAAGATGTACTTTTGCATTTTAAAAATAAAGCCACATTCAAATGGAACTGCCCTCAACGACACTCACCAAGGCTGTGGAAGCTCTTTCCTCACTCCCCGGAGTGGGGAAAAGGACGGCGTTGCGTTTTGCCTTGCATCTGCTCAAAGAGCCTCCCGAGGAGGTGGCAGACATGGCCGATGCCATCCACCGCCTCACTACGGACATTCATTACTGCCGTATCTGCCATAGTATCAGCGACTCTGACCTCTGCCCCATCTGCGAGAGTCCCAAAAGGATACAGAGCATCATCTGCGTGGTGGAGAATATTCAAGATGTGATGGCTATTGAGAACACCCAACAGTATAACGGCCTCTACCATGTGCTGGGAGGGGTCATCTCGCCCATTGACGGCATCGGCATCCGCGATCTGAACATTGCATCGCTGCTTCAACGCATACAAGAGGGCAATCCCGCGCCTGTGGAGGAGGTAATCCTGGCCCTTCCCACCACCATGGAGGGCGACACCACCAACTTCTACCTCAACAAACAACTGCAACCCTTGGGGGTGAAGGTGACCACCATAGCGCGCGGCATAGCCATTGGCGACAACCTGGAGTATGCCGACGAAATCACCCTTGGCCGCAGCATCCTCCACCGCGTCCCCTTCGGCTCATAACCCCTACTCATTATCATTAATACCACACAAATATCATAGAATCATTGCAATATGACCTCCAAAAGTTTTCTCACCCCCTTCTTCCTTTCCTTTTGCATGACCATCAGCCTCACGGCCTGCGGCCAGAACGCGGAAGGTACTACCGAAAAGGCCAACGCCGCTATCAATATCAACGATTCCAAACAGCTGCGCCAAGACATTGGCGAAATGCTTTTGGTAGGTTTCCGCGGCACCACTATAGATGAGAAAAGCACCATTGTGCGCGACATCCGCGAATACTACGTTGGCAGCATCATCCTCTTTGAGTACGATGCCCCCACTGGCACCCGCCACCGCAACATCGAATCGCCCATACAACTCAAACAGCTCTGCGCCGACCTGCAGAAATATGGTAACAACAACCTGCTGATAGGCGTTGACCAGGAAGGGGGCAAGGTGACCCGCCTGCGGGTGAATGACGGTTTTCCCGCCACCTTGACGGCCCAGGCCTCGGCAGAAGCAGGAGACAACGCCGTGGAGGAGAACGCCAACACCGTGGCCGGCGAACTACGCGAGGCCGGCATCAACCTTAATTTCGCTCCCTGTGTGGATGTGAACGTCAACCCCAAATGTCCCGTCATAGGCAAGCTGGGACGCAGTTTCTCTGGCAATGCCGACGAGGTCTCCCACTACGCCCGCATCTGGATAGCCCTGCAGGGCAAGAAAGGCATCATCTCGTGCCTCAAACATTTCCCCGGCCACGGCAGCGCCTCGGGCGACACCCATGCCGGCTTGGTGGACGTTACCAATACCTGGCAGGAAAAGGAGCTACAACCCTACCGCGAACTGATTGCCGAAGGCAATGTAGACATGGTGATGGTGGCACATGTCATCAACCGCCAATTCGGCGACGACCTGCCCGCCTCACTCTCGCCCCTGGTGGTGACCGAGAAGCTCCGCAACGAGCTTGGTTTCAAGGGTGTAGTCGTAACTGACGACCTCGCCATGGGAGCCATCACCAAGCAATACGGATTTGAAGAAGCGCTGAAGATGGCCATCCTGGCTGGTTGTGACCTGCTCTGCCTCTCGAACAACGGCAACAAATACGACCCCGATATGGTACCCACAGCGGTGGAAGCCATCCTGGAATATGTTCAGGACGGCACCCTCAACGCCGAAGAAATCCACGCCTCGGCCGAACGGGTCCGCGCCCTGAAGAAGAAGATGCAGAAAGTGAGTGGGAAATAGTACTGGCTGCCCCACTATTGAGCATCAAAAGACCCTTTATTAGCTAAAAAAGGCCCCTTTGACGGCAAGAATGAGCAAGAACAACACGCCCAACAGCATCCAGCGTCGGGCACGCACCTCTTTTTTGCGACGGCCATACATGATGCCGAGGTAGGAAAAGAGAAACACAATAATCAGGAGAGGGATGCCCACTTTCCATAAATCGTTCTCTATCAACACTCTGAAACCAAGGCCGAGGCCGATAAAGAGTGCATTGACGCCTGTTGCCACTCCAAGCAGCAACACCGTCACCCATTTGGCAATATCATAGGAGGGTTTCTCCTTCTTGCTAAACGCGTTAAAAAACATGCGGCCAGCCACTACCACCAACATACCCAGATAGATGAGGTTGTCGTACTCTGACACACCGAACCGCAGCATATTGCCTATCCCTATGCCCAGAAGGAGCAGCGCCGTGTGCTCCAAAGCCAAAAGAAAGGAAACTCCCAAACCACGGGTCAGGCGGATGGGATTTTTTAATGCACAGCCGCGCACGGTGACCATGGTGGGCACCGCCAAGGCAAAGGACAAGATGATATATTCAAAAACTGACATACTGTTTTAATTGTTAGCTGTTTCTTTTACCGAATTAGTTATCGCCACAAAATCCTCCACCGACAGCTGCTCAGCCCGTTTGGCCAAGAGGTCTTCGGGAACAGCCGTAAGGTCCATATTGAGCTGTTTGAGGGCATTGCGGAGGGTCTTACGCCGCTGGTTGAAGCCTATCTTGACCACCTTGGTGAAAAGGGCCTCATTGCAGGCAAGGGTGGCCACCTGGTTGCGGCGCAGGCGGATGACGGCGGACTTGACTTTGGGCGGGGGATTGAAGACATGCTCATGAACCGTGAAGAGATATTCGATATCATAGAATGCCGTCAGCAGCACACTCAGGATTCCGTAGGTCTTGCTGCCGGGTTTGGCCGCCACGCGCTCGGCCACCTCTTTCTGGAACATGCCCACCACCTCGGGAATCTGGTTGCGGTTCTCATACACCTTGAAGAGAATCTGAGAAGAGATGTTGTAAGGGAAATTGCCAATCACGGCAAAGGGCTCGGCAAAAAGTCCCTGCAGGTCCAACGTGAGGAAATCGCCTTCTATCACATGCAGCGAAGGATAATGGTCGTGGAGGTAGGTAACTGACTCGGAGTCAATCTCTATGGCATGGAAATCGAGGTTGGGATTTGCATGTAGGTATTTGGTAAGGACGCCCATGCCGGGGCCGATTTCCAGCACATGAGGGGTGGTGCCGGTGAGACTCTCGGCAATCTGCTGCGCTATATTCTCATCTTTGAGAAAATGCTGTCCTAAGTATTTTTTTGCTCTTACTTCCATGATGGGGGATTGGGGGAAAGCGACCATGGCATTTGTTGTGACCGTCACAAGGCATTCCCTTCTGCTATGGTCTTTAATTCATTATATCTCTTCCGAGCCTCGTCGACATAGAGGCTGGTGGGGTAATCCAAAATAATCTTCTCATAGCAGTCGCGGGCCTTGGCAGGATTATTCAGTTTTTCCTCGTTAAGCTGGGCTTGGAGAAGCAAACCATCGTCGGCCAGAATGTCGTGAGCATACAGAGTGACCAACTGACCCAAGAGCGAGTCGGCCTCTTCGTAGCGCTCCTGCCGCATCCTGATTTTGGCTTTCTGCAGCAGCACCTCGTCAAACAAAGGATGCGAGAGGGCACTGGTGGCAACAGCATCGAAAACGGCCCATGCCGAATCCAACTGATTGCGGTAAAGGAGCAGATCGGCCTCGGCATAGCGCTCCAGCATGTCGAAGGTGCTGTCCTCCTCCATGTTGTCGCTAATGAGCAAAGAGAGCTCCATGGCATCGTTGGCTATCAGCTTGCTAGTGGAGGCACGCAACACATCCAGCTGGGTCTTGGCCCAAAGGAAATCATGGTTATAATAGGAGAGCTTGGCATTCTTGAATTTGGCCATGGAGCCTATCACTTCGTTCTTATTGGATTTCTCCACCTGCATATAAAGCAAGGAGGCATCCCACACCTCGCCAGCAAAAAGCAACAGGTCGCCCAAAGCCAATTTCGTCTCGTCGCGTTGCTGAGGCGACAGCCGCGGGAGTTCCAAGATATCATACAGCACATCTGCTGCCCGTTGGAGGCTGTCGGCATAGTAGGCCATCAAATCAGCATAATTGCGCATCAAAGTCACCGTATGCTCATTCTTGCCCAATTCATCAAAGGCATCTTCATAGTCGTGCAACAGAGCCCATAATTTCTTGTTCTCTATAGGGAAATTGCGATTGATGCGGGCAAACTGCACATTCAGCACCCCTACCCTACTGCCAAAATAGTAGGGCCCATCCTTTCCTTTCTTGGCTACGGTGGCATAACACTCTTGTGCCACATCATAGGCTTGGTTGCTTCGGGCAATGTCGCCCACACGCATGAGGGTCTCGCCGCCCTGTTCGGGGAAACGGGCATCCACCGCCTTGGCCTGCACCATGGCAAACTGAAAGTCTTTCTGCTGCAGCGAGAACCATATCATCATGTCCAGATAGGCTTTATTCTCAGGGTGTTGCTGCACCCGCTGCACCAATGCGCTGCGAAGCCCTTCTACCACCTTGGGATTGGAAGTCTCACTCAGAACCCGCTGCAAGGAAATCTGAATCTGGCCAATCATCCTGGGCTGTTTGTCCAGCAGGTCGAAATATTCCTGCATCATGGCCTCATATTGGCCAGCTCGCTCATAGAGGGTGGCCAGCTCGGCCACATAGATGAACTCATTCTTCATCTTTTTGCGGGCGGCAAGGTAGGTTTTGATGGCATACTCGGGATGATTGGCGGTTTCGAAAGCCTGACAGAGGTCGCCAATCTGCTTGGAGTCATAACCAATCTTATCCACAGCGGCATCGTAGCTCTTGGCAGCCTTTTTGTACTCTCCACGACGTTCCTGAATGCGTCCCATGTCGACATAGAGGTCCAACTCCTTGGGGAACTGCCTCAGCCGCCGTTCGGCCAAACGTTCCGCATCCTTCCACTGCTCCAATTCCATATAAGAACGAAAGAGCATCTGGTAGTAATACTTGTTGGGAGCGTGCTTGTACATCCCCTCATATAGCTCAGCGGCCTGCGAAAACTCTCCGTTGGCATAGTAGTGTGCCGCCAGCTGTTCCTGGGTCTGCTGGGCATGGCTCGCGGCCGCCCACAACAACAGAAACAACAATAGTCCAATCCGTGCTATTCGAGGCATACTCATGATACAAAAAAACCGGAAGAAATTGCTCCCGGTAATCGTTCTTGTGACTAAGCTGGGGCTCGAACCCAGGACCCCATCCTTAAAAGGGATGTGCTCTACCTGCTGAGCTACTTAGTCTCCTTGGTGACTAAGCTGGGGCTCGAACCCAGGACCCCATCCTTAAAAGGGATGTGCTCTACCTGCTGAGCTACTTAGTCATCCTCAAATTTGAGTTTGCAAAAGTACAACTTTTTTCTCTTTTAGCAAAAAGTTTTTCAATTTTTCTTTTTAACAAAATGTACAATAATCGGAAAATCAGTACATAAAAGAGGATCCAAAAACTATTTTTCTGCAAAAATTTGGTTATTTGAGAAATAAATTGTACCTTTGTTTTCTCAAAATAAATCAAAAAAAGGGTGAAATGTGACGATAGAGAGGACGGCAAACACCGTCTTCCTAGGCCTTTTCCTCCCCTTGTTATTGACAACTAAAATTAATGCACTTTACGATGAACAAAGAAATAAAAATTAAGAAAGGCTACGGTGACATCCTGTTTGACATGCCCGTCGAGGAGGTCGTTGCCATACTGGGTGAAGCCGACGAACTGGAGGCTATCCAAAACGCTACCGATGAAACCACTACGGTGCTCCGCTACGGAGACAGCATCACCCTTTTCTTTGAGGGCGATAATCCTACCCTCTCCTGTATCGATGTTACCGATGAGGACACCATCCTCTTTGGCAAAGAGATTTTCGACCTTGGCGAGAAAGAAATCGTCGAACTCATGGTCAGCAACCACTTCTTCGAACAGGATGTGGATGATGAAGAATGGGGCGAACGTCGTGTAACTTTCAACGAAGGCAACATCGACTTCTACCTCGAAGACGACGAACTGATGTCTATCAGCATCGGGAAATAACAGACCCTCATTTGCACTATAACCCTGTGACAGCGTTATTCCCCACAGCCTACATACCATCGGTCTATTACATGGCATGCCTGTCCCATTATGACAGCATCGCTATTGAAGTGAAGGAGACTTTCCCCAAGCAGACCTACCGCAACCGTGCCATCATCGCCACGGGCAACGGTCTGCAGGTGCTTACAGTACCGGTTGTTCGACCCAATGGCAATCACACCCGCACCGATGAGATGGGCATCAGCTACCAAGAGCCCTGGCATATACGCCACTGGCGGGCCATTGTCTCAGCCTACAGCGCTGCCCCCTATTTTCTATACTACCGCGACGGACTTGAAAAAATCCTCATGCAGCCACACCAGCACCTGGTGGAACTAAACGATGCCCTCCTGCAATATCTGCTCAAAAAGCTAAAAATCAATTGTTCAATAACTTATACCAAGGACTATCTTCCTGTCTCATCTACCGCTCCCTCTGCATGGGGCACAGACTCCCCTATCCCCGACTTCCGCAACATACTCTGCGCCAAGCATGCGCAAGCCCCATTTGGACTCACGCCCTACAGCCAAGTCTTCGACACCCGCTTCGGCTTCCAACCCAATCTCACAGTCCTTGACTTACTCTTCAATATGGGCCCTGAATCCAAAGCTTATCTACAAAAAGTGAGCTGCCGATAAAACGCTTAACGTAGCATCCAGCGCATTCCCTTATGACCCCTGACGACTAATCGTCATTTTTGGCATTAGGAACCAGAAAGACCACAATCAACACTCCTATAGCACCAGCAATAGGCACAATGATACGAGCCACAGAACCTGCCGGCACAAACACAAACGTGGAAAGGAGCACCATGGCCACCATGATACCTACCGCTCCCGCTTTCTGCGACAACGTCATACCGCCCCGACGGTGATAGCTGCGGATATATTTCCCCAACCATGAATTCAGCAGCCACTGCTGCAATTTAGGCGAAGACCTATAGAACAGCCACGAGGCCAACAACAGAAAGGGTGTCGTCGGCAATCCTGGCACCACCACTCCCAACGCTCCAAAAATCACACAGATCAAACCAAAGATAATGTAGAGATACCTCTTCATAAATGCTAACTATCTAATTTTACTATAATTATAAGCCAATAATGCTAAATCGTAATTAAGGTACGACTGGAAGGGGGACCTATAGCACGGTTGTTTCCATGCAGCGTGTAGCAAAAGAATCCACTACTAACCAGCATCTTGAAGGTGAAGAAGGGTCTGAGACTCTTCGATAATAGAGTACAACGGAGTGAAGAATAAAACGATTATGAGTAATGTTAGTAAAAAACAGTTATACCTTATATTAGTGCATAATCAATAACGTACACTCACCCAAAATATTGTACATGACAACTATAATAGTGAGAGCGGTCATTTTTTTCCAATCTAACTAAAACGTAAATATCATGTTCTAAGGGAATAACAAGACAAATCGGCATTAAAGTACTGCAAGAACGAAATGTTAGTCACAAATTAGATGTAAAAATCATGGAACATGATAGTTATCATGTAATAATTGTTGACTATCAAGGAGTGTCAAGGTAATCTTAGGTGAACGATGAACACCATCTGGGGAAGAGAAATTATCATGCAGAAAAGTAGATAGCCCTGCTTTAAAGAATGCCCTCTCAATACTGGTTGATGGAGTAGGAGGATGGTCCATCAATTCATAATTATGGGTACTTCTTTTTCACCAATAGCCATTAAGTCGACTCCTATAACCTTTTTCGCTTTTTCAGGAGTCCTTATACTCTATCGGCATTCTTTCAACGTCATCTTGACCTCATTCCATCCTCACCGTAGCTTTTCTCCACTTCACTACCGAAACATCTACTGGATTCTTTCTTCACACCTTCTCGCCAACAATGTGGCCATTCTGCTCGAAAAAAATACAAAAGGCAAGCGCATAGAAAGTTCACGTTCTATACCAAAACCAAGTAGCATCATGGAGCATAACTGTTAATATTCAGTCGCAAATTCAACCGAACGATTTAGGTTAATTGTTTTATAGTAAGAAAATTAGGGGAGGGGTTTCGCGTGAAACGATGCCCCTCCCCTACTCATTTAACAAGTTCTACTACTCAATAGGTTTGTTTTTATGGTTCATAGTGATAAGGAGGACTGAGACATCAGCCGGTGAAACTCCGCTGATGCGAGATGCCTGTCCGATAGTGTGGGGACGCATCTTGGTAAGTTTCTCACGAGCCTCATACGAGAGGGACTGAAGGGAGAAATAGTCGAAATCGTCTGGCAAGACGATGTCCTCGAACTTAAGGATACGGCTGGCTACATCCTGTTCCTTCTCAATATATCGCTGGTACTTCAACATGATTTCTGCTGCCTTGACGACATCGGTCTTAACCTCTTCGGGCAGTTGTTCTACCTGCGATTGGAGCTCAGGAGATATTTCCAAGAGATGATTCATGTCAACCTCTGGACGCAGCAAAAGATTGACCAAGCGGACACGCTGCTGGATAGGAGGTGTGTCCAGCTGTTCCAACATGGTATTCGCCTCCGCAGGGGTGACTGGAGTCTCGTTGACGAAATCAGAGAGCTGCTGTGTATAGCGCACCTTCTCCCCTACCCTGCGCATACGCTCGTCAGATGCTAACCCTATGTTATGTGACAACTCCGTGAGGCGCACATCGGCATTATCCTGTCGAAGGAGAATACGGTACTCTGCCCGAGAAGTGAACATACGGTAGGGTTCGTCGACACCTTTGGTAACCAAGTCATCTATCAGAACACCTATATAAGCCTGCGTACGGTTGAGGACAAAAGAAGGTCTTCCTTGGATTTTCAATACCGCATTGATACCTGCCATGAGACCCTGGCATCCGGCCTCCTCATATCCAGTGGTTCCATTGATTTGTCCTGCAAAATAGAGGTTCTCTACCTTCTTGGTCTCAAGGGTGTAGTTAAGCTGGGTGGGTGGAAAATAGTCGTACTCGATGGCATAGCCCGGTTTGAAAATCTTAGCCTCCTCAAAGCCCGAGATTGTATGCAAGGCATCTACCTGCACCTCCAAAGGCAGGGAGGATGAAAAGCCATTGAGATAGTAGGAATGGGTAGTCCAACCTTCTGGCTCGACAAAGAGCTGGTGACGCTGTTTGCCGGCAAAGCGAACAATCTTAGTCTCGATGGAAGGACAGTAGCGAGGTCCTGTACCCTGAATACGACCTGTGTAAAGTGGTGAACGGTCAAAGCCTGTTCGCAAAATGTCATGAGTTTGTTCGTTCGTATAAGCCAAAAAACAGGAACGCTGCTTTTGCAAAGGATGGGTGTCGGTGTAAGAAAATTTCTGAGGATGCACATCGCCGGGTTGCTCCTCAAGGCGGTTGAAATGGATGGTGCGACCATCAATACGTACAGGGGTCCCTGTCTTGAGACGATCAACTTCAAATCCCATCTGTAACAATTGGTCAGACAATCCATGGGCTGCCCCCTCCCCTATTCTACCCCCTGTCCAACTCTGTTCGCCAATATAGATAGTACCATTTAGGAAAGTACCATTAGTAAGAATGACGGCCTTGGCTTCGAAGTGAATATTCATTCGGGTACGGACACCAGAGGCTACGCCGTCACGCACAATCACCTCCACTACTTCATCCTGCCAGAGTGAGAGATTTTGGGTATTCTCCAACTGATGATGCCAATTACGAGAAAACAACATTTTGTCGCATTGAGCACGTGGGCTCCACATGGCTGGACCCTTAGATAGGTTCAGCATACGGAACTGGATCATAGAAAGGTCGGTGATAATACCCGAATAGCC
The DNA here is from genome assembly GCA_016280915.1 of Bacteroidales bacterium. Classification (GTDB taxonomy): domain Bacteria; phylum Bacteroidota; class Bacteroidia; order Bacteroidales; family P3; genus Colimorpha. The sequence goes on along the minus strand of JAEEHQ010000060.1, from coordinate 28,154 downwards.
ACCCAGTGCGTCAATCTCACGAACAATCTGTCCTTTCGCTACGCCACCCATAGCGGGATTGCATGACATCTGACAGATGGTATCAAGATTCATCGTGATGAGGAGCGTCTTCGCTCCCATATTGGCTGCTGCTGCAGCAGCCTCGGCACCGGCATGTCCAGCACCAACAACGATGATATCGTAAGAGAGGTCAGTCATAGAAGATTACGGAATTGGAGTTGAAAAGCTATAATAATCGCAATAGTAATAAAAAGTGTTCAAAAAATACAATAGGGACAGAAAAAGTCAAACAAAAACCTTCTCAAAAATAATTACGTTTCACAAGGAACCACAGGGTTAATTCATTGTATTCCATAAAGCTAAAGCAGCTTCTTCCTTTTTCCGCATTTGAGCTGCCTCTGCTTCAGTCTTGTCTCCTTGACCCAACAAATGGAGTACACCGTGTATGATGACGCGGTGGAGCTCCTGGTCGAAGGTGGTATTGAAAAGTTGGGCATTCTCCTTGACACGCTCAACACTAATTAGGATGTCACCCGAAATAGTGTCACCCTCGACATAATCGAACGTGATAATATCTGTATAGGTATCATGGTCGAGGTAAGTGCGGTTGACCTCTATGAGGTAGGCATCGTCGCAAAAGAGGTAACTAATGTCGCCCACTTTTTTGTTTTGTGCTTTGATAAGGTCGGTAATCCATTTTTTGACCTTCAACTTACCCCTAAGGTCAAATTTAATGTTCTCGGAAGAAAAATAGATAGCCATAATGCTTTTGATTGAAAAAAGTTGAAAAATGGGATAGGGGAGGGGAGTTGATGAATTTTTAGAACTGGGAGGTTGTTATAGCAAAAATAAATGATAATACAATTATTTACAGATAGTTAGATAAGAAATTATATATTTATTCCTCATTTTCTTTAAAACAGAAGAAAGCCATAAGGCAGTTGTCCTGAAAAATGAAATCTCGTTGAGTTATCAGAACAGAAAATAGCATCTACACCTCGACAGTTTGATGCACCTGAGTGCTGATGCTTTCGTAAAAAAGTTTGAGAGCCTGAACACGAAGGGCTGCCTCCCCAATATCGATACCCTGGACTTCGAAAGTCAACTGGAGGGTACGACCCTCATCAGAGACCTCCATCCGGTCGGATAGGGTTTCGATTAGATAGGATGATTCTTCGGGCGAACCGGCAGCGGGGACAGTTTCGGTAGTTCGATTAAAGAAGAAACAGGGGACATCACTCTGGATGGAAAAGTAAATACCACCACGACAGTGGTCGAAGACAATAGAAAGAGCTGACGAGCTGGAAAGGATGGCTGTTTCAAAAGCCTTCAAGACAGGGACAGAGATAGTAGCATAATAATTAACAATATGATTTCCATCACATATTGCCCTGACGAAATTTTCGACAAGCGGAAGACTGCTTTTATCTGACTGAATAACAAGTTTTTCCATTAGATTATACTACTATTTCATTAAACACAAAGATACAAAATATTTTTATTTAATTATACTATTTTTAGATTTTATAGAAATAATTGTCCACCTTGGACTTATAATAAGGCGATAGGGTAGGGGGCACAGAACGGAAAAGCTCCATGTTTTTATCCTGCAACTGCTTGATTTTCTCAAGGTCACTAGGAGAGGGCTGGTGGTAGATATCCTTACCTTCGCGACTCTGACGACGCTCCTCTTTCTCACGTTCCATTTCGGCCTTCTCATGCTCCAACATACGGGACATAATCTGTTGTTGCCGCTTAATAGTTTGCTGGGTGATAACACGGTTAACAAGGTCTGTCTCAGTTTGTTCCATTTGTTTCATTATTTGGTCAATTTCTTTGGCCAGCTTAGTATTACCTGCTTCGCTCTGCTTCATTTCTTGACCATACTCCTTCATCATACGACGAATCATCTCTTGCTGAGCGGCCATGCGGGCAAACTCCTCACTCAGCTGCGAACTACCCTTATCGCCCAAGCGTTTTCGCTCGCCTGGTTTACCATTCTTTCCCTGCTTATCCAACTGTTTCTTAAGGGCTTCCATTTGTTTGTTGAGCTCCTTCTGCATCTCTTTCATCGACTTAGCAGAAGGCTTGCCTTTGCCTGGATTACTACAGTTACCGCTCTTCTTCATGCCCATATTCTTGCAGCTACCATTCTGCTTCTTTTTGTTATTCTGCCGCATCTGATTCTGCATTTGGTCAAGCGATTCGGCCATCACCAAGGCAAGATTATTGAAGGATGTCATGGCATATTGCATTGAGGATGAGGCTTGTGAATTTTTATATGTACCATAAAATGACTGGTTCATCTCCAATAAACCATTTAGCGAGCGGCTAATGCTACTATTAACCTCGGAGAGGTTGCGATTGATGACTGAAGCCACCTGTACCTGTCGTTTGGCGATAGACCGGAGGGAGTCTTCCACCGCACGAAAATCGGACTTAATCTTATTTTGACTGACAATAATAGACTGATACTGCGGGTCTTGGATATAGGTATTGCCCACCTTGGAAATCAATTTCTCTTGATCCTGTGAGAGGTGGACCAAATTTTTGAGCAACTGACGAATCAGCTCGGCATCCTCAGCCAAATCCTGTTGTTCCAAATCTTGCTGAGACTCAGCTAATTGCTCAGACAGTTGGTCGAGCTGGTCAGCGGCATCTTTCTGTTGCTTAGAGGCATCTTTCCGCTTATTATTTTGGAGACTCTGCTCAGCCCCTTGCTGGTTTTGGTCAATCTTCCTCATCAGCTCTTGGTCGAGCTTGAAATTAAGATCTTTGTCAATCTCTTGATACTCTTTCTGTATTTGTTTTAACTCCTGTTGTAGTTGGTCATAGTCTTTGGAGAGTTCCTGCTGTTCTTTAAGCAGTTTTTCACGTTCCTCCTTACTCTTGGCTTCTTCTGTTTTCTGGGACAAATCACGCTGTTTTTCAGACATTTGCTCTGTCTTTTGAATTGCATCCTCCACCTTCTTCTCCATCTCCAAACGTTTCATCAACTCAATATTCTGGTCGAGCTGTTTCTCCAAGTCTTCATTGTTTATCTTCAGCTGTTCAAGCTCCTCCTGAACCTTCTTCTTGTCCATCTCCTTCATCATCTCATCAATCTGCCTCATCATATCCTTCATCTCTTCTGTAAGCACCTCATTCATAAGACGATCGAGCTCTTGTTGCTTTTCTATCAACTTCTCGCTCTGGTCCTTGTATTTCTGCTCCAGCTTTTTATTTTCATTAAGTTGTTGTTGCATCTGTTGGAGCATGTTCTTCACCTCTTCTTGTTTTTTTGCAAGTTCTTGTAAGTCTTTCTTATCCTGCCAATTAAGCTCTTTCTTATCCACTAACTTGCGCATCAGCTCGTTGATGTCTTCCTGCAGTTTCTTGAGTTCAGACATCGACTTTTGTGCATGCTGTTGGGCCTCCGCCGAATTGCGGTCAAGGATATTGTCCAGCTCCTGTTCTGTGGGCACAGATAGTTCGAAATGCTGTGAAGTGGCAGACTTAGGGCCATGAACGCCGTCGTTATCCCACACCTCGAAATAATAGACCAACCTATCGCCTGGATTAAGAACCACCTCGTTGAGATTGAAGGAGTGGTAGAACTCTTGCACCGACTCGCGCGAGATGGCAATGGGAAAGGTGATAACATCCTTGATGGAAGTGTCTTTTACATTGGTTTTCACCATTTTAAATTCAAGCTTGGTAAAACCGTAATCGTCCTTAATACGGCCCGAAAAGAAGAGACGGTCGCTCATTACCGAATCCTTCATTTCCACCACAGCAATCATGGGGTGAGCATCATCAATAGTGGTGACGGCATAGGAGAGGGTATCGGTGATAGGGGAGAACTGGTTGGAAACTGTGAAACCATAGCTGAACGATTGCATGGCACGATAGGAGAGAGATATACGGCCATTGGCATCAGGGATAAGTACCTTAGTTATGTCATTAACAAAGAAATAGAGGGTATCCACATCTTTAGTATGGAAATACCATTTAATAGTTGTTCCTTGTGGAACAACCATATCACCTTCGTTGGACAACGTCTCGTTGAGCTTATGGGTATAGGTAGGGTAGGAGAGGGCCGCCTGAAAATCGACCACTGCAGGCTTGGGAAAAACCTGCAGGGTATAGTTAGGGGAGGTGACTTCGGGAGCCTCAAGATGAAAGGTACAGCTTCGTTGAACTGTCTTAAACTGATAAGAAAAGTGGCTCTTGTCGAGTTGCTGCATCTTATATCGGTTGCCCTCGATATTGATAAAAGCCTCAGACGGAACTGCATCACCCTGTATGGAGACACTCAAGTTAAAATCCTCTTGTTGAGCAACTTGTAAGGATGGATTATCAATAACAAAAGAGAAAGGAGCAGGACGCTCGAACTGAGTAGTGTAGTGGGTGATACGGTGTGAAGGCTGAGTGAGTAGGGTAGGGGAGATGATGAGTAGAAGGAGAATGACAGCCAACGGTATTGCAGCATATTTGACATACTTACGGTTTGAACGGGTGTCGACCGCCTGATGGAAAGGAATGGGCTTGAGTTGGGCTGTTTTTTGGACAATGGCAGCACGAAGGAGGTCATCGGAAGAGTTCTCACCTCGCTGCTGTAACTGAAGCAGATTGAGCAACTTATCCTTCACCTCAGGAAAATGGTTTCCCACAATACGGGCAGCCTCCTCATAGGAGATAACCCTGCCCAGGCGGAACATCTTCAACAAAGGAATGAGTACATAATAAACAAGGACCGCAAGGCTAACCGCAAGGTAAAACCAGAAAAGAATGGCGCGAACAGTAGTACAGAAATAACCGAAATGTTCCAACAAAACGATAATCAAGAATAGTGACAAAAGGAGGGCTACGGCATAGAGAATGCCTTTTATCATCCTGTTTTTGTAGTATTTGCGGATGAATTTATCTAAGCTGCCGAGTATCGTATTGCTGTTCTGCATGGGTTAGAATGAACCTGCAAAGATACGAAAGAAAATTGGATTAATAGGATTTTTTGAGGGGACGAAAGGTGTTATATGGAATAAAATGTGTACCTTTGCAAACGAAAAGAAATCTATAAAACTATATTCTATGAATAAGGTTATCATCATTACAGGAGCCTCTTCGGGATTTGGAAAGACGACAGCCGAGTTACTCTCTTCGCATGGACATAAAGTCTACGGCTTCTGCCGCAGAGAGATGTCTCACCCCAGCATCACTTATGTACAATGCGACGTTCGCGACTCTGAAACCATCGCTCTGAAAGTGAAAGAGATATATGACAAAGAGGGGCACATAGACGTACTGATAAACAACGCCGGAATGGGAATTGGCGGCTCGCTGGAGATGGCCACAGAAGAGGAAATAGACACCCAGATGAACGTCAACTTCAGGGGATGCGTGAATATGTGCCAGAAAGTGCTACCCTATATGCGGAAACAGCGGCAGGGAAAAATCATTAATTTCAGCTCTATTGGCGGCGTAATGGGCTTACCTTACCAAGGGTTCTACTCCGCCTCAAAATTCGCCATAGAGGGCTTTACAGAGGCCCTGAGCGCCGAAGTAAAAGGCTTCGGAATCCAGTTGTCGATGGTGGAACCCGGTGACTTTGCCACCAACTTCACAGCCAGCCGTAAGAACTCGCAATCCACTATGGACGACCCCGACTACGGTCCCATCTTCAAGCGTTCGTTGGGACTGATTGAAAAAGAGGAAAATGGAGGTTTGACACCTGATGTTTTGGCACGGAAAATTGAGAAAATAGTGAACGCCAAGCATCCCCGCCTACGCTATGTGGTGGCCAATTTCGAACAATGGCTATCCGTGGTGTTAAAACGAATCATACCCGGCAACTGGTTTGTCAATATTCTGGTGGATTATTACAAAACAAAGCCAGAGAAGAAATAATCCCAAATCGGTCATTAGAACGACGTGTATATTCTTTCTCGCTTATTAGGGTCTCTTTTGCCATATCAGCATTTCTTTGGGCATCTTGTTCACATCCCTGTCTCGCCGTAGCTTTGTTCTCCGCTTCGCTATCGAAACCATCCACTGGATGCTTTCTTCACGTCTTCACCATCGATGTGGTCAATCTGCTCGAAATTAATACTAATCTGCCATAAACCCTAATGACCGATTTGGGATAATAACATCATCCTGCAAAATACATTACTATATAAATAATAAGTGTCAGTTAGAATCAAACTGACACTTATTTTTCTATAATCTACGAGATAAATCTTACTCGTTGAAAAAGAGAATATTAGATTTTCTTTTTAAAGATAGCGCGCTGCATAATTTGGTGGGCATCGTAAGTAGTGTCCCAGATGCGCTGAGCCTCGTTGCCGATAATTTGAGGGTTGGTGTAGGCCCAACGGACATGGTTTTTGGCGGTATTACGATTCATCTCGGCATAATAGATTGAATGTACTCCACGTTTCTGCCATGCAGGGTGTACACCATTGAGTAAGAGGTCAATATCGGTGTAATGGTGAAGTGAATGGAGAATGTGGTACCAGCCGAAGGGGAAGAGGTGTCCGTTGGCTTTTTTGTAACCCTCGTTGAGATCGGGGATGCTAAGACCGAAAGCCACCAAGTCATCGTTCTCATCAACCACAAAATTAGCATATTCGAGGTTGATGAAGGGGAAATATTGTTTGATATAATAGTCAATCTCCTTATCGGTGAGGGGCACAAAGTCGTAGAGATCTTTGAAAGCTTCGTTGATGGTGAGGAAGAACTTGCGAGCGTAAGGCATAACCTCCTTGCGCTTCTTGAAACGGAGCAGTTTGAGGTGGTATTTATTGAGAATAAGCTCGTTGATGCGACCCACCTTTTCGGGGATAGGTTGCGATGCAGGCATCTGATACTGGGCCCATTTGCAGCCAATTTCTAAACCAGCCTTTTGGATGAAATCGATGTAATACTTGGGATTATAGAGTGTGCTGAGATTCTGGCGGGCATCGAAATTCTCAATCACCCAGCACTCCTTATCCATGTCGGTGAAACCGAAGGGACCTTCGATTTCGTCCATTCCCTTGGACTTGCCCCACTCGATAACCTTTCCCAACAAGAGAGAGAAAACATGGTAATCCTCGATGAAATCAAACCAGCCAAAACGCACGGCCTTTTTCTCCCAACGTTCATTGACAGAATGATTTATGATACCTGCCACACGTCCCACAACGGTATTGCCGCGATAGGCAAGCCACATCTTCAAGTCAGCATGGTCAAGGGAAGGATTCTTCTTGGTGAGCAGACCCAATTCATCGCTCATCAGCACAGGGATATAAGAAGGGACATCCTTGAAAAGCTTATTGGGGAACTTGATAAACCTGCGGAGCTGGCATCCACCAGTAACTTCTTTTATAACAATATCTTCCATAATGAGATATGAGGCTATAATATTTCCAATTTCTTAAACACCTTATGGATTTGCTCTATGGCGAAATCAATCTGCTGGTGAGTATGGGTGGCCATGATAGCGAAACGGATGAGAGTGTCCTGCGAGGGAACAGCCGGGGGCACCACAGGGGTAACGAAAACACCTGCATCAAAAATCATGCGAGTTGCCATAAAAGTCTTATCGGCATCACGAATGAAAAGGGGTACGATAGGTGACTGAGTATGACCAATCTCGAAACCCAGATCCTTGTAGCATTTGAGGGCATAATGGGTATTGTCCCAGAGGGCCTGCTGACGCTCAGGTTCGGAGCGCATAATCTTCATGGCTGCCAACACCGAGGCAGTAGCGGCAGGTGGGATAGAAGCAGTAAAGATATAAGGACGGATGTTGTGTTTCAGGTAGTTGATAGTCTCCTTATCGGCTGCCAAGAAACCGCCAACAGAAGCCAAAGACTTAGAAAAAGTGCCCATAATCATCTCCACATTGGGCAACATATTGAAGTGGTCGCATGTGCCACGGCCCTCACGGCCGAAAACGCCAAGGCCATGGGCCTCGTCAACCATCAAAGTAGCCTGGTACTTATTGCAGATATCGACCATTGTATCAATCGGGGCAACATCACCCTCCATAGAGAAAACACCGTCGGTAACTACCAGTTTTACAGCCTCCAAGGGGAGTTTTTGTAGTTGACGCTCCAGGTCTTCCATGTTGTTGTGCTTATACTTGAGCGTGGTGGCAAAGGTAATGAGTTTGCCCTCCATGATGGAGGCGTGGTCAAGCTCGTCATAGATGAGATAATCCTTACGGCCTGTGACACAGGGAATGGTGCCAGAATTGGCTTGGAAACCAGCCGAAAAAAGCAAAACGCCGTCCTTGCCAAGGAACTCAGCCAACTCGTCTTGGAGCTGGATGTGGATGTCGAGGGTGCCGTTGAGGAAAGGAGAACCGGCGCAACCGGTGCCATACTTGTCGATGGCCAACTTAGCAGCCTCTTTGATTTTGGGGTGATTGGTAAGACCCAGATAAGAATTGGAGCCAAACATCAGCATTTTACGGCCGCTGACCATGACTTCGGTATTCTGTTCGGAAGAAATAGGAGTAAAATAAGGATAAACACCCTTAGCCTTAGCTTGTTGAGGGAGAGTATACTGGGCTAATTTCTGTTGTAACGGTTTCATCTATAAATACAATGTTAAATAATAAAAAATGCAAAATAACAAAAAATTTCTCATATTTCAAGAAACTATTCTGTTAAAAAAGCATACAAACGGTTAGTGAGACGGCTAGCACCAATTCTAAAAAACTGGTTTGTAGTCTGTTCTTTACCAACTATCTGGGTAGCGAGCTGATAATATTTTAACACTTCTTCAGGAGTAGAGATGCCTCCAGCAGCCTTAAAACCGACCCATCTGCCTGTGGTGTCGTGATATTTATTTATTGTAGTAAGCATCACCTCGGCGGCCTCAAGGGTTGCCGAAACAGCTATCTTGCCGGTGGAGGTTTTGATGAAGTCGGCACCAGCCTCTATGGCCAACTCTGAGGCCTTGGCAATATTGGCAGCTGACTGCAATTCACCCGTCTCCAAAATTACCTTAAGCGTATGATTGACAGTAATCTGGCGTATGGCAGCAATCTCGTCAAAAACTTTGTTGTAATCGCCTTCGAGGAACGAACCACGCGAGATAACCATATCTATCTCATCGGCACCTTCGTCAAGTGCATATTGCACCTCCTGCAATTTGACAGCGATGGGTGACTGTCCAGCTGGAAAAGCACCAGCCACAGAGGCTACATGTATTCTACTCCCTTCAAGCCATTTGCGGGCATTGCGCACAAAGACAGGATAAACACAGACGGCAGCCACATGGTTGATGCCGCGGCCGGCATCCTGCAACTCGATGGAACGTTGACAGAGCTGCTGCACATGCTGGTGAGTGTCACACCCCTCAAGGGTGGTATTGTCGATGCAGGAAAAGACCCGCTTCAGCGCCTCCAGATTCTCGGCAGAACGTTCTAATGTGGACATAAATATTCTAATTTAGTAGCTTACTAATTTTCTCAACACGACGTTGATGTCGGCCGCCCTCAAAAGGAGTGTTGAGAAATTCATCTACAATCTGCAACGCAGTTTCCTGCGGTATGAAACGAGCTGGCATAGAAACAACATTACAGTCGTTGTGCTGACGGCCAAGGTGCGCTATCTCGGGTGTCCAGCAAAGGGCACAACGCACATTGGGGTACTTATTAACGGTCATTTGAACTCCATTGCCACTACCACAAATAACTATGCCACGACGATATTCGCCTTTGTTGATTGCACTACCCAGCTGATGCGCAAAGTCGGGGTAGTCACAGCTTTCGGTGCTATAGGTACCAAAGTCTTTCACTTCGAAACCCTTATCAATGAGATACTTTTTAACAATTTCTTTTAAATCATAGCCGGCATGGTCGCATGCCATAGGAATAATTTCTTTCATAAACAAGCGTGTTTATAACTTTATTTTGTTTTGCAAAGATACAACAAAAGCATAAACCATTCAAAATAAAATGGATTAACTTATTCACATGTTTTCAACGAAAAAATGTATGGTAAAGATAGTCAGCATTATAAAAATATCAACAGCAAAAATGTTTAAAAGTAGATAAAAACCTGTCGATAAAAAATGAAAACTAAATTTGGTGCCAATAATGTTGAAAAAACCCATTCTACCAACCCTTTTTCAACAAAAAAAATAGGTGCTAACTCATTTTTTGACTATGAACAAATGGCTGTTTATAGCGTTATCAACAATATGTTAACAAACTGATGAAATAATGATAATGAAACATTTAAGAAAACATAGAATGTTTAAATATGTTGATAATTAAAAACGAACTAAAAGACAATTATGGCAGTTATCAACAATATTGACAACCATAAAAACTAAAATAAAAATTAAAAAGAATAATAGGAATATGAATTAAAGAAGGAATTTGTGAAGGAGGTGTTAGTCATTTTCGGTGGGTTCTACTAATCCGGTTTCTCGTATGTAACCTCTCTCTTCCTCCATGGTAACTTCTCCTATTAGATTAGGTTTACATTACTATTTGATTACTTTTAGATTATCTTCCTAAACTAAAGATAATTTAAAGAAAAACAAAATGCAATCTAAATGTAATCTAAATCGAGAAAAAACCACGACCTATCAGGTACTTAAGTTTTTTCTATAAATGCCATATTTAGAATATCAAGTAGATATAGCTCAGCGTGCGGGAGGCACGCGCTCTCAGAATCGAATTAATAGAACCCATCATAAGTGAATTCTTTTTTGCATGAGGTCTTTGCCAATAGGTGTGGTTGTGGTTCTTTCTTAAAAATCTTAAAAAATCGTGTGATGAACAATATCTCACAATATTTTTGTATCTTTGCAGCGTGAAATAGTGTCTATTTTTGAAAGCAGACTTTTATAAATATGATATATAACTATGGATACTGATTTTTTGAAAAGAGAAATCCTCCGATTGAAAAAGGAAAAGAATGCTGTCATCTTGGGTCATTACTACCAGCGTGACGAAATTCAGGATCTCTCCGACTATATTGGCGACAGCTTGGCCTTGGCACAGCGAGCCCAACAATGTGAGAATGACATCATTGTCTTTTGTGGTGTGCATTTTATGGCCGAAACTGCCAAGATTCTCAACCCTTCGCGCAAAGTGTTGCTTCCCGACATGGATGCCAGCTGCTCTTTGGCTGAAAGTTGTGCTGCCGAAGATTTTGCCAAGTTTAAGGCCGACCATCCTGACCACATGGTCATTAGCTATGTGAACTGCTCGGCTGAGATTAAGGCGCTCTCCGACTTGATATGCACTTCAGGCAATGCCGAGAAATTGGTGCGTGCCCTTCCTGAGGAGCAGAAAATTATTTTTGCTCCCGATAAGAACCTTGGTGGCTACATTAATGCCGTTACTGGCCGTAACATGTTACTGTGGAATGGTGTGTGCATGGTGCATGACGCCATGCGTGCCGAAGAATTCCTCAAGCTGAAGGTGGCCCATCCCGATGCAGCCATTATCGCCCATCCTGAGTGCAATAATGCTGTGCTGAAAGTGGCCGACTTTGTAGGTAGCACCAAGGCAATGCTTAATTATATCAAGGACTCCGGCAAGCAGCAATTCATTGTGGCCACAGAGCCCGGCATCCTCTACGAGATGCGCAAGCAGAGTCCTGACAAAGAGTACTTCACCGTTACCAACGACAAGGGGTGCAACTGCAGCGATTGCTCTTACATGAAGTTGAACACGTTGGAAAAATTGTACAAATGCCTGCGTGACGAAACGCCCGAAATAACCATGTCGGCCGAGCTGATTGAGAAGGCCAAGCGGCCCATTATCCGCATGCTTGACATGTCCAAGGAGTTGGGTATCATTAAATGATGAGACTGGGCATTGTCAGATGAGGGGTCAGCAGCAGGTCTACGACTATTTGACACAACAGGGCATCGTGTTCGACTATTACGAGCATCCTGCTGTCTTCACCATCGAAGAGTCGTCACACTACTACCGCGGAGAGGGTACCACGATGTGCAAGAACCTTTTCTTCCGCAACCATAAGGGCAGCAAGCATTACCTGGTGGTGATGGAAGCGCAGCATAGCATGAATATTCACCAGATTGAATTGCGGCTGCACCAAGGCAAGCTCTCCTTTGCATCGCCTGAGCGTATGATGAAATATTTGGGCGTAACGCCGGGTTCGGTGTCGCTCTTCAATTTAGTGAATGATGTGAATCATGAAGTGGTGCTGTTTGTTGACAGCCAGTTGAGGAAAGTGGAGCGTGTGAGCTTTCATCCCAACGACAATACGGCTTCGCTGGTGATAAGTGTAGGTGACATGATGAAGTTCATCGAAACAATCGGCAACGAGTATCAGTTTCTCGACCTCTATGAAGGAGGTGTTGAAAACGCGGTAGGGTAGGGGAGAACAGCTGTTGAAAACAGAGCGAATATTGTTAATAACCAGAAAAATTAATGTTTCACGTGAAACAATTAGAATATAGTGTACAAGCGGCTTGTGAGCTATTGCAGTTCCTCTTGGAACAGATGCCCGACAGCAGCCGAAGCAAGGTGAAGGAGTTGTTGGCTCACAACGTGTGTGTCAATGGCAGGCGCGTGAGCCAGTTCAATTATCCTTTGCAGCCAGGAATGAAGGTGACGATAGAAAAAGCGGGCTACAAAGAGCGGTTGAAACCGCGCGACTTGGACATTGTGTTTGAGGATGAGTACCTGATGGTCATCAACAAGCACGAGGGTCTGCTCTCCTACAGTAAGAAACCAACTGACCATACTGCCATCACGGTGCTCAACCGCTACTTGCAACTGACCCACCAGAAATGTCATGCCCACGTGGTGCATCGGTTAGACCGCGACACCTCGGGACTGATGGTAGTGTCTAAGTCCAAACAAGTGTCGCAGAAATTTGAAGCTGACTGGAAAGGATTGGTCACCGACCGTGCCTATGTGGCAGTTTGCTGGGGTAAGATGGAACCGGCCGAAGGTACCATCAAATCATGGCTCACCGATGGTGAATACTGTGTGCTTTCTTCTCCTACCGATAATGGGGGTAAGTTGGCCATAACCCATTATAAGACAATAAAAACATCCCGCCGCTACTCATTGTTGGAACTCAAACTGGACACCGGCCGAAGAAACCAAATCCGTGTGCACCTGCGCGAGGAGAAACACCCAGTGGTGCATGACCCCATGTATGGCTACAAGGACGACATTTCGCCCATCAATCGGTTGGCCTTACATGCCTTCCGTATCTGCTTCACCCATCCCGTCACCGGCAAGCAGTTGAAGTTCGAAACACCCTATCCAACATCTTTTATGAAATTATTGGAGCTTTAGTCACAATAAATATTACATGCCTACGTTATGGTGAATAAAGTATGCATTATTAAAATATGAAAAAGATATATATTCTCATGGCTTTCTTCGTGCTCAGCAGCCTCCCCGTGTCGCTTCGGGCACAGTGGTTTCCATACTATCCGGCCTCCCTCTATCCCCATCTCTATGCTGACACCTGCACGGCATCAGACACTCTCGTGCTGCCTAAGTGGGAGCCACATCTGTCGGTGAGTACAGGTTTTATGGGCACCAGCTATGGCGACAACCGTCTCTTCACTTCGGTTGCCCCCTCATTGGTCTACCGTCCCAGCGACAAATGGACTCTTGTTGGTGGCTTCCGCATCACCACCGACATGGGTTTGAACCCCAACTATACTATTGGTACCAACCAGCGCAGTCTTGCACCCTATAAGACCAACGGTGGCACGGGTTTGGCCTCTGGCTATGTCGAGGCACAGTACCAGGTCAATGAAAACTTTTGGCTGGCTGGCTCCATCTACCATATTGGTGGCAGTTATGCCCCCTTCTATGGTCCTCTGAATGGCGAGGCCTTCCAGGTTTCGGCCACTGCCATCTCAGCGGCGGCAGCTTTCCGTTTCAGCAACAACAACCTGCTCCATATCTCCTTCACCTACATCCGCGACCATGCCGGCACCATGCCATTCATGCTGCACGATGCATGGATGCATAGTGGCGGGTTCGCTCCTTGGGGTTTGTATGCCACCCCCACCGACTACTACCGTATGGCTGCCCCCTACAGTCCTATGTTTTTTGGAGGATGGTATTGATGAATGGTCATGAAGACCTATCATCTTTTTTTGAATGAATTTATAGAACACAATGGAATATAACACACAGAGAGAAAAACTAAAAATAACCGATTACGGACGTAATATATACAAGCTGATAGAGTATACCAAGCATGTAGAAGAGCGAGACAAACGTAATTTGATGGCTTCGATTATTGTTGACATCATGTCGCAAATCAGCTCCGAGTCGAAGGATGTGAAAGATTACAAGCGTAAATATTGGGTCCACCTGATGATTCTATCCAAATGGGAGCTCGACATCGACCTCCCCTACGACGACATCACTCCAGAGGAAACTGTGGAGTTTGCGCCTCATCCCATCAGCTACACTCAGTCCAAGGTCACCTACCGCCATTATGGCTCCATCATGGAGAGTATGATCAAGAAGGTGGCCGAGTATCCCGAGGGTGAGGAGCGCGACGAGCTGGTGCGTCTGATGGCACACGCCATGAAACGCGACTACCTGCTGTGGAACCGCGACACGGTGGAGGACGATCTCATCAGCATGCAGTTGGAGAAAATCTCTGGCGACAGGTTGCAGGTGCCAGAAGATTTCCACTATCTCGACTACCGCGAGTACCTCAAGGGCACAGACGATGAGCGTCGTCCCAATGGCACACGCAAAAAGAAGAAGAAAAAGAAAAATTGAAAATTAACTAACTAATATGTCGTCATTTGAAATTATCGGTGGTCACAAGCTCCATGGCGAGATTTATCCCCAAGGTGCCAAAAACGAGGCGCTGCAGGTAATCTGTGCCGTATTGCTTACCAGCGAGAAGGTGGTCATCGACAACATCCCCGACATCAGCGATGTTAATAAACTCATCAGCCTATTGCAGCTGTTGGGTGTGAAGGTGCGCCGCCTCAACGACGACACTCGCCTTTTGGTTGACGGCCGCAGTTATGAGTTCCAGGCCGACGAAGTTAACCTCAGCGTGCTCACGGGAGAGGAGTTTGCCAAGCAGGCCTCTGCTCTCCGCGGTTCCATCATGATTGTGGGACCCCTGCTGTCGCGCTATGGGCAGGCCTTTGTGCCGCAACCCGGTGGCGACAAGATTGGCCGTCGCCGTCTCGACACCCACTTCCTGGGTATGGAGAAGTTGGGAGCCACCGTCGATTTCCATCGTGGTGGCTATGCCGTCAAAGCACATAAGCTCAAGGGCTGCTACATGTTGCTCGACGAGGCTTCCGTCACCGGCACCGCCAACATCATCATGGCCTCTGTTATGGCCCATGGCACCACCACCATCATGAATGCCGCCTGCGAACCTTATATCTACCAGCTATGCAACATGCTTAACCGCATGGGTGCCAAAATCAAGGGGGTGGGTTCCAACTTGCTCATCATCCGTGGTGTTCGTCAGCTGCAAGGCTGTCAGCACCGACTTCTGCCCGACATGATTGAGGTGGGTTCTTTCATAGGCATGGCCGCCATGACGCAGAGCGACATCACCATCCGCAATGTGGGGTTGGAACATCTGGGGCTTATCCCGCAGGTCTTCCGCCGGCTGGGCATCGAGGTGTGGCAGAAAGGCGACGACCTCTTTGTCCCTTCCCAGGAGCATTATGTCATTGAGCGTTTCATGGATGGTTCCATCATGACCATTGCCGATGCTCCGTGGCCGGGCTTCACGCCCGACCTTATCAGCATTGCCTTGGTTGTGGCCACCCAGGCCAAGGGCAGCGTGCTCATCCATCAGAAAATGTTCGAGAGCCGCCTGTTCTTTGTTGACAAGCTGATAGACATGGGTGCCCAGATTATCCTCTGCGACCCGCATCGTGCCACCGTCATTGGGCTCAACCAGGAGCACCGTCTGCGTGGGGTACGCATGTCCTCACCCGACATCCGTGCCGGTGTGGCGCTGCTCATCGCCGCTCTTTCCGCCGACGGAAAAAGTCGCATCGACAACATCGAACAAATTGACCGTGGTTACCAGCACATCGACGAACGCCTGCGTATGCTGGGAGCTGAAATTAGAAGAATTGACTAAAAAAATATAGCTCATGTTTGAATTTTTAAAACATAAACCCAAAACCGCTCGCCCTATCTTTGAAGCGTTAGGAAACGATATGCATTGTCATCTGTTGCCCCGTGTGGACGATGGCTCCAAAAGTGAGGAGGAATCTGCCACCTGCATGCGCGTGATGAGGGCTGCCGGTTTCGAAAAGATTTTCTGCACCCCCCACTTCCAGTTCCCCCGTTTCCCCAATGTCGAGGAGGACATCATCGACCGTTATGAAAACCTCAAGATGGACCTTGCCACCAACGGCGTCAAGGGCAACGATGTGCCACAGATTTCCGGCATAGCGGGTGAGTACCGCATCGACTCTGGTTTCCAGAAGCGTCTGGAAGATAACAAGTTCCTGCTCATTGGAGGCAAGTACCTGCTTGTCGAGCTCTCCTTGCATCAGCAAGTGATGGGTGTCGAGCAGATGTTGTTCGACCTCCAGATGAAAGGCTACGACATGATTCTGGCCCACCCCGAACGTTACCCCTATTACAGCTCCTCGTCCCATGTGTTGGAACATTTCAAGAATATGGGCATCTTCTTCCAAATCAACATCCTCTCCTTGGGAGGCTTCTATGGCGAAGGCCCTCGCCGCAAGGCCTTTGAGATGCTGGACAATGGCTGGATAGAGTTCATGGGCACCGACATGCACAACACCCTCTATGCCCAGGCCCTCATCGACTGCACCCACGACAAGAAGATTGAGAAAGTGATGCAAACCCACACCTTCCTCAATAAGTCTATCACCGACCCCACGGCCAAAACAAAAACAAT
The DNA here is from genome assembly GCA_016280915.1 of Bacteroidales bacterium. GTDB lineage: Bacteria > Bacteroidota > Bacteroidia > Bacteroidales > P3 > Colimorpha. Next base: position 11,295 of record JAEEHQ010000060.1, on the reverse strand, counting down.
TTAATCACCTTTTAGCCCTGCCTCACACGATGAACAGTCTCAATGCCATCTCGCCCATCGACGGACGCTATCGTTCCAAAGTAGAGCCCCTTGCTGGTTTCTTCTCCGAGGGTGCCCTCATCCGCTACCGTGTCCGTGTAGAAATAGAATATTTTATTGCCTTGTCCGAGGTTCCCCAGTTGCCGCTCCAGGCTCTCTTTGCCCAGCGTCCTCAGTTGGCTGAGCAGCTGCGCGACATCTATCGCCACTTTACCGACGACGATGCCCAGGAGATAAAGGAAATAGAAAAAGTAACCAATCACGACGTAAAGGCTGTGGAGTATTTCCTCAAGCGCCATTTCGATGCCCTGCAGCTCGAGCCCTACAAAGAGTTCATCCATTTCGGCCTCACTTCGCAGGATATCAACAACACCTCTGTGCCCCTCACCATCAAAGAGTGTCACGAGCAGGTGCTTCTACCGCAGTACCAAGCCATCCTCGACCTCATTGAGGAACGTGCCAAGGAGTGGAACGACATCCCCATGCTGGCCCACACCCACGGCCAACCTGCTTCCCCCACCTCGTTGGGTAAGGAGATGATGGTCTTTGCCTACCGCCTACGTCGACAGATGGAGTATTTCAGCCAGATTCCTTTTGGTGCCAAGTTCGGCGGTGCCACTGGCAATTTCAATGCCCATCTGGCTGCCTATCCCATGGTTGATTGGCGCGCTTTTGGCAACAATTTCGTTTCCAAGCATCTGGGTTTGGAGCGTCAGCAATACACCACTCAGATTGAGAACTACGACAACATGGCTGCCTATTTCGACAACTGCAAGCGCATTAACGTCATTCTCATCGATTTCTGCCGCGACATCTGGACCTATGTCTCCATGGAGTATTTCAAGCAGAAAATCAAAGCCGGCGAAGTAGGTTCTTCCGCCATGCCCCACAAGGTCAATCCCATCGATTTCGAGAATGCCGAGGGCAACCTGGGTCTGGCCAACGCCATCTTTGAACACCTCAGCCACAAGCTGCCCATCTCGCGTATGCAGCGCGACCTGACCGACTCCACCGTCAGCCGCAACGTAGGTGTGCCTATTGCCCACACGCTCATCTCCCTTGCCTCTTTGCAGAAAGGCATGGGCAAGCTGCTCCTCAACGAGCAGGCCATCTTCAACGACCTCGAGAACAACTGGGCTGTGGTGGCCGAGGCCATCCAGACCATCCTCCGCTCGGTGGGCTACCCCAACCCCTATGAGGCCCTCAAGCAGCTCACCCGCACCAACCAGAAGGTCACCGCCCAAACTATCTCCGACTTTGTCGACACGCTCGATGTCGACCCCACCGTCAAGGAGCGCATCCGCGCCATCACCCCGCACAACTATTTAGGCTACAAGGCCAACTTCGACTTCTAAGCCTCTGGCTCCTGACGTTCTGCTGCCTTACCATCGTAACGCCATCATGTCATTCACCACACACTATATGAAACCGTATGCTGCCCGACTGGCGGCATACGGATTTTTTGTGGTGTTGTCTGTGCTGTTCACCATGGCCACGGCGCTCTCTGTGGCCGACTTTGTCAAGATTCTCTTCCCCCAGGAGGGGGAGGCTGCTGCGGTGCCTTCCGCCGGAGCCTCTTTACTTTCGCAGGGCATCCAGTGGCTTTACGACAGGCTCATCGCCTTTGGCCCTCAGCGGGCGCTCATCTACTTTGCGTTGATAGTCTTCGGGCTCTATGCCTGCAAGAACATCTTCAGCTACCTCTCGTTGGTGCAGATGGCCGTTATCCGCTCCAAGGTGGTGCGCGACATCCGCAACCAGCTCTTTTCCAAAGTGATGCGGCTGCCGCTCAGCTACTATGGCAGCAACCGCAAGGGCGACATCCTCTCCCGTTTTGGTGGCGACATGGTGGAGTATGAGGAGAGCACCCTCAACTCCGTCCAGCAGATGGTCACCGCCATCGTCAGCATGGCACTCTACCTGGCCATGCTTTTCTACATCAGCACCAAGCTCACCCTCTTCGTGCTCTGCATGTTGCCCATCATCGTCTTTGTCATTTCGGGCATCACCCATCGGCTCCGCCGCAATTCCCTCGAGTTGCAGGAGCGCAACGCTTTTCTCACCTCCCTCATGGAGGAAACCATCATGGGGCTCAAAGTCATCAAGGCCTACACCGCCATCCATTTCTCCAACGACCGTTTCCAACAAGCCGACCAAGGCTATGCCAGTTTGCGCACCAAGGTGCTGCGGCGCGTCGACCTCTCCTCGCCAGTCAGCGATTTCCTGGGCAACTGTGTGGTCATTGGCATCCTGCTTTTTGGCTCCTCCATGGTGCTGCGGGGCGACACGGGTCTCACTTCCGAGTTCTTTGTCTCCTACATCATGATCTTTGTCCTCATGATTCCTCCTTCCAAGGAGCTCACCACAGCCATCTCTCAAATGAAGAAAGGGCGTGCCTGTGTCGACCGTCTCCAGCAGTTTCTGCAGGAGCCAGAAACCGTAGTGGATGCCCCTGATGCCAAGCCTTTCGATGGTGTGCATCAACAGATAGAGTTTCGGCAGGTAGGTTTTCACTACATTCCTGGTACCGAAGTCCTCAGCAACATCAACCTCACCATCCCCAAAGGCAGCACCGTGGCCCTTGTGGGCAGTTCAGGTTCGGGCAAGTCTACATTGGTAGACCTGCTCATGCGTTTTTACGACTGTACCAGCGGCGAGATACTTATCGACGGCCACCCCCTCCGTTCCCTCCGCTTGGCCGACCTCCGGCAGCATATAGGCGTGGTGGCGCAGGACACCATCCTTTTCAACGATACCATCCGGGGCAATATCGCCTTTGGTTGTCCCAATGCCACCGATGCCCAGGTGCAGCAGGCAGCCCAAGTGGCCAATGCCCACCAGTTCATACTTCAGCAGTCGCAGGGCTACGACACCAATATTGGCGATGGCGGCGACCGACTCAGCGGAGGCCAGCGTCAACGCCTCAGTATTGCGCGTGCCGTTCTGCGCAATCCCGATGTGCTTATCTTCGACGAAGCCACCAGTGCCCTCGACACCGAGAGCGAGCGTCTGGTGCAGCAGTCGCTCGACCGTCTCATGGCCAGCACCACAGCCCTCGTGGTGGCCCACAGGCTCTCCACCATTCAAAATGCCGACCTCATTGTGGTTCTTGAGCAGGGCCACATCGTTGAGACCGGCACCCACGACCAGCTCATGCAGCGTCAAGGTCGCTACTGTCAATTGGTTCAAATGCAGTCATTCAAATGAGCACAACAAGTCCCATAGCCCCAACAGCCCTACTGCTCCACCGTGGGTGGCTCCTCGCCATCCTCTTTGGCCTGCTGCTGTTTTGCTCCCATTCCCAGGCTCAGACTTCGGTGCGGTTCATCCGGTATGTTGCGGTGAGTCATAATGTGGGCGACCTCAATTGGTCCCATTGTCCCGAGGCCAGCGGCTATTCTCTCTATCGACATTTCCCGGGGCAGGAAGGTTTCTCTCTGGTAGCCACCCTTGCCGACACCCATTACCTCGACACCATCCATCGTGCCATCTGTGCCGACACGGTGAGCTATTATGTAGAGGCCGCTACTCCGCAGGGCATCCTCCACTCCGACACCGTGGGGGTTTTCTATGTCGATGATGTCCCCACGGCACCCTGTGCCTTGCGTGTCTGTACTGTCGATACCGCCCTCAATCGCATCCGTCTCACCTGGTATCCCACCCCCGATACCGATGCCATAGGCTATTATATCTGCGTAGGCTCTCCTTGTGTCGACTATGACGTTGTCTGGGGGCGTTCCAACAACACCTACCTCTGTCCAGAGGAACTCTCTCCCGACCAGCAGCACCCCTTCCGTGTCCTAGCCTTCGACAGTTGCTATCAGGCCAGCCCCCTCACACCCTCCTACTGCAATCCCACCATCTCTTTCCCCGACACGGGCTGCACGCGCCGTTTCACCTGTAGGTGGAACCGTTATGTCAACATGCCCGACAGCGTGGGACATTACCGCCTCTACTATCGGCTTGGTCAGGAGGAGACGTTCCGATGCTTCGAGACGGGCCCTGACGGTCCTTTCGAATTCGACACCGTCATCAACGACCTCACCATCACCCAGGTCACCGTCTACCTCAGCGTCGACAACACCACCGACACGCTCCATGCCCTTTCGCCCCTGCGCACACGTCATTTCTCCTATGGCGACACGGCTGCCTATCTGCGCATTGCCGAGGCCGTCTATCACGAAAACGACCCCTCCATCTCCCTCACCATCGACATCGACAGTCTCTTCTCCGTGCCCGAGTGCTACCTCTATCGCAGCCAGGGTGGGTCCGACAATTTCGTGCCCTTGGCCACCTTGGATCGGGGCACCCCTCCCAAGCGTCTTCTCCATTATGTTGACAACCAAATCAGCCGCGGGGCGGGCAGTTATGTCTACAAGGTGGGCATCCCCGACCTTTGCCACAATTGGGTCAAAGAGTCCGACACCGTGCAGCTCCTCCTGCCCGAACTCCACCAGTCAACCGCCTATTTTCCCAATGCCATCATCTTCGGCCACCCTCAGTGTGGCACCTTCTGCCCCACCTATGTCTCTGCCCTCTCGCTCGACTACCAGCTCGACATCTTCACCCGTTGGGGTCAGCTGGTTTACCACACCAACAACATAGGCGACTGCTGGAACGGCACCAGTTTCTCTGGCCAGCCCCTTCCCCAGGGCACCTACGTTTACCGTGCCCACGTCAGCCATGCCGACGGCACCGTCCGCAACTACCATGGCACCGTCCTATTGATTAAATAATAACAATTTGATATACAAATCCTAATACAAATAACGTTAGTACCCTATCTTATGAAGATTGCTCTTTATGTCCGTTCCATCGAGGAGGCCTACCGCCAACAGTATCAGCAGCTCTGCGACATCCTCCAAAACAACGGGGTCGAAACCGAAGAGGTCTCCGACACCCTGCCCCAGGGCCACTACGACTTCCTTTTCTCCATCGGTGGCGACGGCACCCTTCTCAGCTCCGTCCATCTGATTGGCCGTCGCGAGATTCCCGTCATCGGCATCAACTTCGGCCACTTGGGTTTCCTCACCACGGCAGGTCGTTTCGACATTGCCACCCTGGTCACCGACCTGCTGGCCGGCCGCTATTCCATCGAGTCGCGCACCCTCCTGCATGTCGTCTCCAACCAGCCGGGCAACCCCCTCAACACCTTCGTGGTCAACGAGGTCAGCGTCCATCGTCTCCTTGAGGGGGGCACCCTTCTCAGCACCGACCTCTATGTCAACGACGACTTTGTGGCCACCTATGCCGGCGATGGTCTCATCGTGGCCACTCCCACGGGCTCCACGGCCTATTCCCTCAGCTGTGGAGGTCCCATCCTCACGCCCGACAGCCATTGCTTTGTCATCACCCCCAACGGCACCCACAACCTCACCCTGCGTCCCATCATCGTGCCCGAGAGTGCCACCCTGCGCCTGGTCACCCACGAGCAGAACCAATGTTTCAGTCTTGGCACCGACTCCCGCCGTCAGCTCATGCCCTGTGGCACCGAGCTTACCCTCACCTGCGAAGACTTCACCCTCCACCTAGTGCGTCTCCACAACCAGAGCTTCTTCACCTCCATCCATCAAAAATTAGGTTGGAATTTTTAACCCAAAACCTATCATAACATGAAACGTGCATCCTCTTTTACACTCGGCGTCCTGTTGTTGGTCATAGGTGTGCTGTGGCTACTTTATTTGTTGGGCGTTATCAACCACAATTTTGTCTTCGACGGCTGGTGGACCCTCTTCATCATCGTGCCCAGCCTTTATTCCCTCTTCACCGCGCGCAACAAAGTGCCCTCCCTCTTGGGGCTGGGCATCGGCGTGCTGTTGCTCCTTGCTGCGCAGCACGTCATACCCTACTATCTGGTGGGCAAACTCTTCTTGGCGGTACTGATTATTGTCATAGGCCTGGCCCTGATAGTGGGGCGGCGCAAACCCACCACCTCTGTCGACGACCTCACCCATATCAGTCGCGATGGCAAGGACATCAAGCAGGTCAACGTCTCCTTTGGCGAGCAGAAGCTCAATTTCGATAACCAGCTCTTCCAAGGTGCCGACATCAGCTGCAGCTTCGGCTCCATACAGCTCGACTTGCGCCATGCCCTCATCCACGAAGATGTGATTGTCAAACTCGACTGCAACTTCTCCGGCATTGCCATCCTCTGTCCCGAGGGTGTCAACGTGCAAATTGCCACCAGCAATCTCCTGGGCGGCACTTCCGACAAGCGCTCCCATGCTGGCCATGCTGCCGACGCCATCACCCTCTTCATCACCGGCAATGTCCTCTTCTCCGGTGTCGACATCCTGTAGGGGGGATTGAAAACAAATGAATTGAACTCACCAGTAGGGCCCATGCCCCTGTGCCTCACAAATACTGCCCGATGGCTCCAAAGGCATCCTCTATGTGGTCGATGTGGTAGCCAGTGGCATTGATAGCCACGGCTATGATGTCAAAACGCACCTCCTCTTCGCGGTTATGCGCTATCACATAGTTGTTGGCCATGCGTATGTAGGCGCGCTGTTTCTGTTTGTCCACAAAATCCTCTGGGTCGCCATAGTCAAGGTTGCTACGTGTCTTCACCTCCACAAAAACCATCAGCCCCTCCTTGTAGGCGATGATGTCCACCTCATACCTTCCTTTGCGGTAGTTCCTCTCCAGAATGGCAAACCCCTGTTTAACGAGGTGCTGTTGGGCCAGTTCCTCGCCCAGTTTGCCAATGTCGTTGTGTTGTGCCATGGTCTCTTCTTTTTTCTTGGATGAACTAAAAATGCAAAAGTACGAATAAAAATCGTAATTTTGCAAAAAATATGATGTCCCATAAGCGCCAAAGCCCCCTTCTCCAGTTTGTAGGCCTGCTCTTCCAGCGGGCCCCCATGTTTCGAGTGGCCTTGGCTATGGCCTTCGGCATCCTGTTGGGCGAATATCTGCCTGCCGTTCCCATCTGGCTGCTATGTCTGGTTGCGGTGGCGGGTGTCGGCCTCATGTCCTCCTCCACCTATCTCTTCCAATCCAATGCCTGCTTCACCCTCTCCCTTTGGCTCACCTTTGTTGCTATGGGGTGGCTGTTGGTGCCCCTACATGTCCCTGCCGACCCTTTTGCCGGCCACACCCAGCTGCGCAACATCGCCCTTCGGGTGCGCTTGGAGGAGACTCCGCGCCCCACAACCCGTTGCTACAAGGTCCCCGCCCAGGTCTCCGCGGTTGCCGGTAACCCTACTCGGGGCAAGCTCATGCTCTTCATAGCTCGTGACTCCCTGGCTGCCCAGCTGCGGGCCGGCGACTGCCTTCAGCTTGTCGCCACGCCCCGTCTTCCGCGTGGGTGGGACGACATCCATCAGTTCAACTACCGACGCTATCTCCGTCGCCATGGCATCCTCTGGCAGAGCTATGTGGCGCAGGGCTGTTGGCATCAAGACACCTCCACCGCCTCTCCTGTTGGATTGCGTTTCACCCTGCTGCGGTTGCAGCAGCGTTTGGTAGAGCAGCTGCGTTCCTTTGCCCTCACCCCCAGGCAGCAGGCCGTTGCCGAGGCTCTTCTCCTGGGTTGGCGCGAGGATGTCGACCTGCCCACCCAGCAGCAGTTTCGGGGTGCTGGCATCGCCCACCTGCTCTGTGTGTCGGGGCTACATGTGGGCGTCATGGCCCTCCTTGTGGGGTCGTTGCTCTTCTTCTTGGGGCGTCGCCGCTGGCATTGCATAGTCAGGGGGGTGGTGCAACTGGTGGCTGTCTGGTTCTTTGTGCTGCTCACCGGCATGGCCCCTGCCACCCTGCGTGCCGGTCTCATGTTCAGCCTGATGATTTTGGGTGGCATGCTCCTCCAGCGTTCCAGCACGCTCAACAACCTGGCCACTTCGGCGGTGATTATCTTTTGTTGTGCCCCCATGCAGCTCTTCGATGTCGGCTTCCAGCTCTCCTATGCCGCCCTCTTGGGCATCGTGGCATGGCATCGGCCCTTGTGTGCCCTTTGGCCGTGGCTTGTCGACGGCCGTACCCATCCTGCCCGCTGGCCTTTATACAAGCTCTGGCAGTGGACCTGCCTCTCCACGGCGGCCCAGTTGGGCACGCTGCCTTTGGCGCTCTTTTATTTCCATCAGTTCCCCACCTATTTCCTCATAGCCAACCTCACCATTGTTCCCTTTGCCGGCCTGCTGTTGGCCACGGCTCTGCTCACCCTTCTCTTGGGTGGTGCCTCTTGGGTAGTTGCTTTGCTGCGGTTAGAGTTAGGTGCCGTTGATGGTCTCACTCGGTGGGTCTCTGGGTTGCCTGGGGCGCTGCTCGAAGGACTTTATTGCGACCTGCCCATGCTGTTCCTGATGGTGGTGGCGTTGCTTCTCTTCACCCTATTGCTGCGGGGCAGATACCTCTGGGCTTTACCTGCCCTGTTGGGGTGTCTGCTGCTGTTAGTGTTGTATAGGGTGGTAGTTTGCCAGTAGAAATAGTGTCGGCATCCGCCTTTCCGTCTCGGGGGCTATTTCCTTATCAGACCTATGGCCAGGGCCACGACGAGAACCACGAGCGTGAGGCCGTACAACTTGGGCCAGATGGCACCGATGATAAGTAGCACGCCCAGCAGGGCCATCATCCTCACCCTCACCTGCTTCCCTTCTGGCAGGGTGCTCATGGCAAATCTCAGTTTGGCGGTGGCATCGTGCCATTTTGTCAGCAGCCGCTGCCATCCTTGGCGGAAGAAACCCAGCCGTTTGCCGTTGCCGTCCACGGTCTCAGCCTTCACCGTGGGCAGTTTCTTCACGCGCACGTCAATGGTCTTGCGGTGCACCTTGCCGTTGGTGGTGACGGCAATGGTCATGTGGGTCTTGCCCTTCGAGCGGTGGAGGCGGAAACGCTTGTTGCCGCTGAGTTCTAAGGGAATCTCAGTGGCCCGAAAGCCGTTGTCTATCGTCAGCTTCACCTCTTCAGCCCCTTGGCACTGCCAGTTTATCTCTACCACGTCGCCCTCAGTCACGCTGCGGCGGTCTATTTCAAAAATCATGCGTTGTTTATCCATACCTTTATTTTAACAAAAGTTATGCCACCCGCAATTGGGTGATTTCTATTCCGTTATACAATGACCGGTAAAAAAATTAAAAAAAAATCATTTTTCGTGAGACTTTTTCTGCATTTTTGCATCTAATATAAGTAGAAAAAACAATTCGAATTGTAATGAAAGCAATGCAACTTTGCCTCGCCCCTTTGGGGCTGACAACCGTTAACAAGAGCATGTCCTTTAGCAAATGAAGAAAGAAACACAACAAGAAGATTTCCTCATGATGCTCCACCAATGCGAGGGCACCATTTTCAGGATTTGCTATCTTTTCTCCGACCGTTGTTCTGAGAGTATCAGCGACCTCTATCAAGAGATAGCATACAATCTGTGGATGCACTACCCCGAATTCCGTGGCCAAAGTGCTGAGAACACATGGGTCTACCGTGTCGCGCTCAACACCGTCAGGCAGCTCTACCGTAAACGAAGAAAGGTTCCCGTTTTCGTCCAGTTCGACCCCGAAGCCTTCGAAAATTATGTCGACGACAGCAGCAACAGTCTACTGGAGCGCCTCTACGAGCTTATCGACAGGCTATCCCCCAAGGAAAAGGAGCTCATCTTCCTCTACCTCGACGGGGTCCCCATTAAAGAAATCACCACCTTGACGAAATGCTCCAAACCTACCGTAATGCGAAAACTCAGTAATATCAAACAATTATTAATCCAGTTTAATCAAAATGACGAACAATAGCGCCCCTTCCTCCAGCAACGCCTCCCTTGAGCAGATGTTCGAGGCTTATCATCAGATGACCAGCCAGGTCGAAGAACATCGTCGGCAGGCCATGTTGCCTCGGCTGGTAGCCTCCCCTCCCTCTCGGGTCCCGATAGCCCTTGCCAGCCATCTGCGCCTCTCAGGTCTGGCTGCAGCCGTGGTCTTGCTCCTCTGGCTGCTCCTTCCGGCTCCCGACGGCTACTGCATGAGCCTCACGTCCGACCGTCATGCCACCATACAATCCATCCAAAACACCCTTTCTGCCTTATGAAAAATCGGCCCATCCTTACTATCGTCATCTTGCTTGTTGTGGCAGTTGTCTTCCTTGGTTTCAGATACCTACCCAGCTTCCTTCCCGAGAGTCGGTGTGGCGAAGTCTACCAACGCTATGCCCATGTCGATGGTGTTAGGGCCTCTTTTGTCAAAGACTACCCTATCAACGACACCCTTTTCGTTGATGTCACCCTCCTCACAGCCACCGACTCTGCCGGTTGGCAATATCTCCTTCAGGCATTCCATTTTCCAGTAGAATTTATAGAAGAATGCCCTGGCATCGCGCTCCACCAGTCTCTCCCCGGCCACCCCGAGGAAAGATTTTTTTCACAAAACCAAGCCGACCCCAATGCCCAATCTTTAGAGCAGGTGGTCACCGACCCCATCAACCATGAGATATGCATTTTCCATACCCGCAATAGTAAAGAGTTCAAGGCTGTCTTTGATAAAAAGATAAATTCTAATTTATAATCAAGCATATTTCTGGAACATCTAAAAATACTAAAAACTCAAAAGAATAAATTATTGATGGTCAATCTGTAAAAAATGTTAGTTCTCATCCTCTGATAGATAGAACCCACCTTGTAATTATGAAACGAAACAGAGATTTCCTATTTAACCAAGTATACGCCCAACACAGTCTGTTCCCATTATTATAATGATTAAATAAAACAATAAAACTATGAAAAACATTATCTTAACCCTCCTTGCCTTCCTCCTCCTGCTGGCGGAGGTGCAGGCCCAGACGATCGACACCCTGCCGTGTGGTGAGCGCCAGCGCAACTTCTTTTATCCCACCTGGTACGACACGGCCGCTTTCTTCCTTACCCCTGACGCCCCCTATGTAAACAATACCTATTTAGAACAGGTGACTTTTCACAGCATTACCAGCTTATCACCCACCAACCCGTATCGCACCCATGTGTACCAACAATACAGCCCCGACTCCATCGTCATCAAGGGCATTTGGGCCATGGTCTCCCAAGATGCCAACGGAGCACCCGACTGCCCGTATAACAGTTGGTTTCCCGTGGTAGACAGCTCCCGACTGCCGGAATACTTCTACCTCTACGTTCCCAACCCCAAGGTGGACACTTCCCTTCTGAGCGAAGGCGACACGGCACGCTACCTGATCCGCATTGCCACGGTGCGATGGGACACCGCCCATCCCAAGATGCTGTGCGTGCAGAAGTGCCATGACGACCGCTTCGGCAATGCGAACAACCAGTACTGCCACCTC
>JAEEHQ010000059.1 GCA_016280915.1 Bacteroidales bacterium | reverse complement strand
TAGAGCAAGAAGAGGAAGCGAAGCCTACACCCAAGAAGATGATATTTGACAAGCCATTTTTTGTGATGCTCCGCCGCACCGATGCAACAAATCCCTATTTTTGCCTCTATGTGGCGAACCCGGAGCTGTTAGTACGGGAATAGTGTGAGGTAGCGTGTCTCTGACACGCGAGGGGTGAACAAGTCTGCTGATGCCATGTTTCTCGGCAAATTGGGTGACTGAGATGTGTTCTATACTATCGGCAAGAATCTAATGAAAACCGTGGCAATGATACGATTTTTTGCCGATGACGGCAAATGTGTTATCTCCGCTTCTTCGCATACTTCCCCTTCACAATCTTATACGATCCGGCGACCAGCTCTTTGAGCAGTTCGTCGGCGATGGTCGGCAGGTCGATGCCGATCCAGTACTTGACGCTGAAGTGGCTGTCGGGGGGCGTCACGCCCTCGGCGGTGTCGAGCAGTTCGGGGATGCGCCCGGGCTGGCATTTCACTACCACTCTGAGGTCGTTGAGGTCGCAGTAGCAGAAGGTGTGCCCGCTGACGTAGAACACCAGCACGGAGTCGCCGCCGGGCATCTTCGCGAAGGGCATCTTCTCTTCCACCTCGCCCAACGAGAGGCAATATTCACGGAATTCTTCGAGGTTCATGATGATCTGGTTCTTATGCGCAAAAGTAGGATTTTTTCATTCTTGTTGACGGAGTGTCCAAAAAAATCCTATTTCTGCATTGCCACTGATGCGAGGCTGTCAGGTCTGCGGGGAAGGCTTTTCAATTAAGAATTAAGAATTAAGAATTATGAATTATGAATGAGGGGCGAAGCGTGGTGGCTGTCGGCTGATAGCCTTATTTCTTTGATTTCCACAGTTCGTGCGGCGAGCGAATTTTCGTCCATTTCGCGTCCTTTCGCAATCATCAGATTGCGAAAGCAATGCGGAAACATCGAAAACAACACGAAACTATTTTCTTAGATTTTCAACCAAGATTTTCTCGGATTTCTGGCCTCAGGCCACCCTGTTGTCCTTCCCTCTTTTTTTCGCTACATAAAAACAGAAGTTAGCAGTTAAAGGAAATTCGAAAGGGTTTCCCTTTTTGGTTTTTTGTATTTTTGCCGCTGTTTTGATTCCAAGACTTGTTATGATGAATAACATCCTAAAGTTTGCCTAATGCCTATGAAAAGATTCATATCAGTTTTCATTGTGTTTTCTATTTTGTCCAGTGTGTCTGCCCAGCCCTATGCCAAAGGAAAGGTCAAAGTGGTCAATTCATTTCCCGACTATAAAGTCAAGGTGGTCAGCTCGTCCCCGGATCTCAAGGTTCAGGCGGTCAACCATCCACCGGCAAGGGATGGGGAGTGGCAGTTCGTGGAAAGTTTCGAGGATTTCAGCATCCAATTCGTCAACTCTTTCGAGGATTTCAGCATTCAGTTTGTCGATGCTTTCCCTGGATTGCCGGGTGTTCAGTCTTCAACAAGGCAGGCTGACAATAGCAATGCTGTGGCCGAAATTCATGACGGTGCCGGCAATGTTCGCTCCTCCGGCATCCGAGATTGGAAAAATCCAGTCCCCGATCTTTCTGTCAAAGAGGTGAATGGACGTTACTATTTTTCAGTGCCACGATACAAGGACAGGTGGTTTCCGACCAAAGCCCGCGTGCAGATTGTTGACTCTTTGGCAGACCTTAGAGTAGAAGAGACCTATTCGACATACGCAAATTTGAAGATCATACGCTGCAACTCTGTGCCCTCGAAAGAGATGAATTGGCAGTTTGTTGATTTCGCCCCTGATTTTACAATACAGTATGTTTCTTGGAAGGAGGGCAATGCTGATATCCGTGTTTTTTATTATCCGTTTTTTTTGGAGCGTCCAAATAATCTCGAGATAATGACTCGGGAGAAAATGTATTTTGTGCCTCAGTAGGTTAGTTTTCTGGTATGTGATTAGGTTTTAATCCCTTCGTTTTTTTGCAACTTAAAAACTGCTGGCCACCATTATCGGAGGAAAGAAAGGGATGGGTTAGAGCCAATGACCAAGAGCTTTTCGGATTGGCTTTGGCAAACCGCCGGTACCACTGGATGATTTACCTTTGGCAATTTGCACTACAGAACTAATTACTCCAATAACGAAGAAAACAACCAAAATCCAAAAAGCAACAGCAAGCAGTACCATATCAAAAGATAATTAATGCGGCAAAAATAAGAAATAAATCAATACGATGGCAAACCAAACAGTAAATTTTACAATCAATCTTGGTTTTAACCCCTTCGTTTTTTCACAACACCCCTTCGTGGCTCGCGGTGTTGGCTGTGTTGATGTCCAGCTTCCTGAACTCCACTAGCACTTTGTCGCCGTAGTAATCGGCCACGAGGTCGCCGAGAGTGTCGATGTTGCGCTCCAAGGGGTTGTGGAACCAGTCGCTTGGGGTGCGCTTGATGTAGATCTTTCGGGACGCCGCCTTGCCGCTCTTGGTGGCCATCCCGTGTCGTGGCTGCCCGTTGCCCACGCCATACTCGCGGAAGATTCCGTGCAGTTTTAACCACCCCGTTTTTTCACAACCTAAAAACAATACGTCATCCAACGCATCATTCACATGGAGAACGCCTTGGTAAGCGTTCCCGTCAATATTAATTGTGAAATTTACTACGTTGTTGCTCATTGTATTGATTTATTTTTTATATTTGCCGCATTAAAATTTCATCAAAGATGTTGATTTTTTTTGGTCATATTCTCGCTTGGTTGATTGTCCTCGTAATGGGACTTGGCTTGCTGTTTATGATTGGTGGGTGCTTGATTTATATGATTTCTTCTATATTGGCTCCTTTCAGCAAAAAGGTTGATGAATTTTACAAACGGCATTTCGAGTGTCACGGTCCTTGGATCTGGTGGTAAATAACCGCTAACCTCTCCCTTTCTGTTTTACCCCCTTCGTTTTTTCACAACATAAAAACCTGAAATTTTTGTATTTTTGCAGCGGTGATTCTGATGTGATTCGCGCCACCCATGTGCGGAGGAATAGACGTTTTCGGAGTCACTTTTTTTTATGCCCACGGATAAGATCTTTGGGCTTTTCTTTTTCTATTGTGTAAATGACTTCGCCAAGATCCTTGTGCATCTTCACATTCACCCAGTAATCACGTTTGTCAACTTTGATGTTTTACCCCCTTCGTTTTTTCACAACATAAAAACCCTGTGCATTGTAACTGTTTGATTTATAAATAATCATGTCGCTTTTTCGTTAAAAAAAATCGATGTTATCTGGCATTTCCAGCAAATCATCCGCGTTTTTTCTTGACCTATACCCCAACTGGTGAAAGGCGTACTCGCTCTGCTTGTCCCCAACAAGCAATATGCTGACTTGACAGCGGCGCACCACCCATCCCACCTCGACAAATAAAACAGGGCCGCCCCAACCCGACAGCCCTGTTTGTCATTCTACATTCTACATTCTTAATTCTTAATTCTTAATTCATCGTCAAAACGCTCCCAGCATCCACGCGATCAGCACCCCCAGATAGTTGCCGGCTGCGTAACCGGCCAGACCGATGACGATGCCGCTGAGGAGCACTTTGCGGTTGCCCAGGGCCTCCACGATGGGCGGCACGAACGGCGGCGAGCAGAGCAGACTGATGTGTCCCACGGTGAAGAGGTCGCCCTCCACCTTGAAAATCTTGCAGATGATGAGGTGCAGCACGATGGAGGTGAGCATC
>JAEEHQ010000058.1 GCA_016280915.1 Bacteroidales bacterium | reverse complement strand
GCCTTCATCGGCTGCTGCGCCATAGAGTCCACGGAAGCCGGCCTTGTCGCTCTTCCACAGATCGACAGTTTCAGGCTCGGTAGGCATACGGACAGCGACCGTAACCTTGCAAGTAGCCTTGAGTCCATTCTTGGACGTAGCGGTGATGACAGTCGAGCCAAGATCGACGCCTTTCACCTTTCCGTTCTCATCGACAGATGCGATCGCTGGATTGGCGGAAGACCAGGTGACGGTCTTGTAAGAAGCGTTGGAAGGACCGACTGTCGCAGTGAGGGTCTCATACTCATCGTAGTAGACCGTCAGTTCAGCAGGATCGATGGAAATCTCGGTTTCGATGATAGGCTTGACCGTCACGTTGCAGGTAGCGGTGTGGCCGGCAGCGGTCTTCACCGTGATAACGCAGCTACCAGGAGCAACACCATACACGCGGCCCCATCCGTCGACGGAAGCGACCTTGGTATCGGAAGATGTCCAGGTCTTGAGAGTGCTGCTGGCATTGGCAGGACTGACTTCATTCTCGATGGTTACCCAGTCCCCTGGATAGATCGACAGCGTAGGCGTGGTGATGGACACACCTGTCGCTTCGATGAAAGGTTCTACCTCATCCTTGCAGGAGGAGAAACAGGCAATAGCGAAAGCTATTCCAAATATTGCGAATATCTTTTTCATTTTCATTGTCTTTTAAATCTACCTCTCCCAGTATGAGTTGGTCTGGAGTTCCTTGAGAGGAATCTCCCATTCCATATCCTCTACATTCCATGTGTAGTTGACCCAATGGTTGCTGCCGGTACGTACGGCAGGCTCGTTCCAACGCTTGTGGCAATAGTAGTTGAGACCATTCTCTCCCCACATCTCGATCCTCCACTGGAGCTTGATCTGATCCATGGTGGAAAGGTGACCCTTGTAGTTGTCGCAGGTCAGGGTTGGTGCACCGGCCTTCGTACGGGCTGCAAGAAGCTTGTTGAGGGTAGTCTTGGCATCAGCCTCCTTGCCGGCCATGTACTGAGCCTCTGCGAGCATGAGCAATACCTCGGAAGTACGGTAAAGAACCACGTCTGAGCCGACTGAAACATAGGAGCGCTCTTCAGCGTTCTGATGGATGGTGGCTCCGAACTTGAGGTTCGCATACTTAGGAAGGCTTGCAGGAGCGTGACCGCTGGTAGAGAACCAAGGGAACTCGGAGATTGCATGGTCAGTGAAGCGGGCCTTGCGGTAATCGTTGTCATCCATCTTCTCATAGAGCTCTTCGCTGATCTGGAAGATCGATGAAGTGGAGTTGCTTGGCTGGATGCTGTTCAGGAAGCTGTATGGATAGAGGGAACCATCGTTGGTCCATCCGAACATGGCCTCAGGGTTGCAAGTCATGGAGAGGAATGCGTTGTCGTCATTCTTCACATCCTTCTTGCCAAGGGTCCATTCTTCGTTGGTAGGAGTTGCGATATCGTCCAGGTACTTGGTGTCGACTCCGTAGTGAGCCTCATCGATGAGGTTAGGATACTTGGCAAGGATCCTCTGGCAAGCAGCGATGGTCTTGTCATATGCGCCATAGTCCAGGCAGGCACGTGCCAGGAAATAATCGGACATGGTGCGGTCGATACGCCAGTAAGTAGCCTGGGTAGAAGGATTCACGACCACGTAGCCATCGGTGGCGGCGTTGGTTCCGGCAGCAAAATACTGACCGGCGGTCTCGAGTTCCTTGATGATCCACTCCCAAGTCTCCTGAGCGGTGCTAGGAGCAACCGGAGAGTTGTACCTGTATTCCGTGTAGATAGGCATACCCTGCTGCTCGCTTCCACCATACTTATAAGCCTTGCGGAAACGCTCCATGAGCTGGAGATAACCATAAGCACGGAGAGTCTTGGCCTGAGCTGCATACATCTTCACTGAAGGAAGGGCGGCAGGAGCCGTAGCAACCTCGTCGGTGAGGTACATGGCTGCCTTGTTAGCCTGTGCGATGATGTATGAAGAACTGAACCACCAACCGTTGTTGGCAGCAGTTTGGTCATATAACCATGGTTTGAAGCGGTGGGAATAGTAAGCTGCCCAGCCGTCAGTGGTGGATATACCGTTGTGACCATATATCATATCCTCGCAACCAAGGTCGCGGAAGAGGTTCATCGAATACTCATTGGCGTAGTTGTTCGAGAAACCGCCGCTGAGGGTAGAGTGAGAAAGGCACATGTAGCTCTCAAGACCGGAACCGATCGCTTTGAGAGTTTCCTCAACCTTGGCCTGGTCTGAACTTGCGAGGAGCTCCCTGATCTGGTCGTCGTTCAAACTGTTCGGGTTCGTGACATCGAGCATATCGGAACAAGACTGGAAGACCAGGAGGAAAGAAGCCGCGATTAAAGCGAAAATCTTAATCTTATTGTTCATAGCGAGTCAATTCTTTAGAAGTTAATGTTAAGTCCGAGAGAGAAGGTTCTCATGTTAGGATAGACGTACTGACCTACCTCGAAACCACCAAGGATTGACATCGAAGGATCGACGCCCTTCTTTGCAGAGACGTAGAACAGGTTGTCGGCAGAAGCATAGACACGCAGGCTGCTGATATTGATCCTGTCAAGGACAGCCCTAGGGAAGGTGTAACCAACGGAAATGTTCTTGCACTTAGCGTAAGTTGCGCTGAAGAGAGCCATGTCCGTGTACTTCCAGGAACCGATGGTGGTACCGTCATAGTAACCGCTGCTGTTCCACCACTGGATAGGGAAGAATGCATCGGTATTGTTCTCGCCATAGGTGTTGCCGATGAGGTCGGTTGAAGGCATTTCGGAAGTGACGGTGCAGTTACCGCTCCTGTAAATACCGTTACCGTACTCGGTCGAGAAGAACTTACCGCCGATCTGGTATGCGAACTGTGCGGAAGCATCGAAGTTCTTGAAACGGAAGTTGAATGTCAGACCACCGATCCAGTCAGGTGTGGCGCTGCCCATCTCATAGAGGGAAGCATCGTCGCTGACGAGAGTCTTGACATTGTCACCCTGCTTGTAGCTGGTGTAACGTCCGCCGTGGTCGCCCTCGGTGACATCCTTCTCGGTGACACGGTGCCAGTACATAGGAAGACCTGACTCCTTGTCAACACCTGCATATTTATAGAGGTAGATATTGTACCAGTCACGTCCTTCTCCACGGAGATAACCGATGGAGACTGCGCCCGTACCTGAAGAGGAGAATGCTGCGATACCGGACTGCCAGCAACCCATAGGGATGTCGAGGCCGGTGTTGTCAGGAATATTCTCATCCGGAACGTCGAGGAGGGTAGTCCTGTAGTGGGTTCCGTTCGTTGTTACGTTGAAGGTAACATCCTTCGTGCGGATGAAGTCGACGCTGAGTTCAAGCTCGACACCACGGTTGCGGAGGACTGCTGCATTCTGCTGGAGGGAAGAACTTCCTGAACCGGCAAGGACTGAGAAGTCGGCGTTGTAGAAGCCGTTGAGAGTCTTGTGGTCATAGAAGTCAAGAGCTCCGGTGATGCGGTGGTTAAGGAAGCTGAAGTCGAGACCGAGGTCGAACTCCCTTGTCTTCTCCCAAGTGAGCTGTTCGTTGACAAGGCCGCCGCTGGTAAGCTTGTATCCGTTAGGAACACCTGTACCATTCGTGGTCTCGTTATAAGCCTGGGCGGCATAAGACCAAGTGTGGTTGCCATAGGTTCCGATACCGTTCTGGTTACCGAGGATACCCCAGCTGGAGCGAAGCTTCAGGAGGTCGAGCCAGCCCCTGGTAGGAGCCATGAAACCTTCCTTGGAGATCACCCAACCTGCACCGACTGAACCGAAGAGGCCCCACTTGTCGTTGACGAACTTGGAAGAACCATCCTCACGGAGAGAGCCGCTGAGATAGTACTTTTCAGCATAGTTGTAGTTGAGACGGCCGATATAGGATTCCATCCTGAGGAGATACTGGGTCCAGCCTGGGGAACCGCTGAGGGTTGTTCCACCGTTGGTATAGCGGCCGATGAAGTTTCCTGCAGATATCCAGTCAGGGATAAGCTCATATCCGGAGACGTAGAGCAGAGAATTGTAAGAGTCGTCATTCCACTCGTGACCGACCATGGCGTCGACGTGGTGATCACCGAAGTCGTGCGAGTAGTTGAGGAGCTGCTGGGTATTGAGG
>JAEEHQ010000057.1 GCA_016280915.1 Bacteroidales bacterium | reverse complement strand
TCGCCGATGATACTGCACTGGTTTGTGGAAAAGTAGGTCGCCGCCAATCTTTTACAGAGGGAGTCAGAGATGGCTCCCTTTTTTTGTTTTTTATAGATTCGATAGAGGGGGATAGAGATGATAGATTCGGTGGATGGGGGAAGAGATGATAGAGGGATTATTCGGATGATTGTGTTATGCAATTTGAGGTTTGTCTTTATTTATTTTTCTATTAACATTATATTTTTATATCGTTTCCATTTATTTTGAAAAAAAGTTGTATCTTTGCAAGTCTATTAATAATATAATTCGACTCCTATGAAAAAGAAACTTACCGATTTGGTTAATTCAAAGGGCAGTTACAAATGGTCTTATTGCTCTTTGGGTGGCACTACACGTGTGAATATTGCCTGCGGTGCCGACATTGCCCATCTTCGCGAACTTGACGAAAAGATGTGGACTGTTTTGAGTTGCCCTGTGAAAGGTCTTGAACTGGACGAGAGAACCCTTGATTTGATTGACTACGATCGTGACGGTAAGATTCGTGTGGAAGAGGTCGTGAAGGCAGCAGAATGGTTGTGCTCTGTTGTGAAGGATCCTAACACCATCTTGTTGGGACATGATTTCATCGATTTGGATGATTTCAACATTGATAATGAAGAGGGTGCAAAATTGCAGGAAAGTGCCAAACAGGTTCTTAAGATTATGGGTTTGAATAAGACTACAATTTCTCTGGCTGAACTGGATGAGTTTCTTTCTCATTACGATGAGGACTGCCAGAAGCAGTTGGAGGATAGTTTGGACTCATTGACGATTGCAACGGCTCCTTACGGCGAGAATACCGATGACGCTGTGGCAGCGGTGAATGCTGTGCGCGACAAGATTGCTGACTATTTCATCCGCTGTAAGTTCATACAGTTTCATGATGATTGTGCAGAAGCTTTGGATGTTTCGGTTGAAAAAGTGGCTGCAATTAGTGATAAAAATCTCTCAACCAGTGTTGATGAAATTTCGGGCTATCCTATCTCCCGTCCCATCGCCAATGCTGTTTTGCCTATCAATGAGGGTATTAACCCTGTTTGGCAAGGAGCTTTCGGTAAGGTAAAGAGTTTGGTATTGGATGTTGATTATCATGGTAAGGAAAGTATCAATGAGGAAGAATGGAATGCTGTGGTTGCTAAAATAGATGCCTATGTTGCCGCTAAGGCTGACGAGGTGAAGGCAATCAACGACAACCAGGCCGAGAAGATGAACGATGAGCATGAGATTATTAAACCGCTCGAGCGTTTGTTGCACCTTTATAGAGATTTCTATACGCTGTTGCGCAACTATGTGATGATGACCGATTTCTATGACCTTTCGAAGCAGGCCATCTTCCAAGCCGGTAAACTGTATATTGACTCCCGCTGCTTGAATCTTTGCATGAAGGTGACCGATGTGCCGAAACACATGGACGGTTCGAAATTGAGTGGTATGTTCCTTCTCTACTGTAAGTGCACCTCTAAAGTGAAGAATGCCACAATGGACATCGTGGCCGTTCTCACCGATGGAGAGGTAAATAGTGTACGTGTGGGAAAGAACGCGATCTTCTATGATAATGCAGGTCAAGATTGGGATGCTGTGATTACTCAGATTGTCGACAATCCTATCAGTTTACGTCAGGCTTTCTGGTCTCCTTATCGTAAGTTTGGAAGATGGGTTACCGATAAATTGTCTAAGTCTGCAGAGGAGAAAGAGGCAAAGTCATTTGACAATCTTACGGCTAAAGCCGATAATGTTACCGCTTATATTGGTGCTGACGGAAAACCAGTTCCAGCACCGGATACAAAGAAAGCTTTCGATATCGCAAAATTTGCAGGTATTTTTGCAGCTATTGGCTTGGCTTTGGGATTTGTCCTTCAGGCTCTCACTGGGGTCTTTAAGGTAATGTTCAGCTCTTTGCCTAACTTTATCTTGGTTGTGGTAGTGGTGATGCTCTGTATCTCAGGCCCGTCGATGTTTTTGGCTTGGCTGAAGCTGCGCAATCGCAATTTGGGACCTGTTCTGAATGCTAATGGATGGGCTATCAACTCAAAGATTTTGGTGAACACTCGTTTTGGCGCTACTTTGACCGATATGGCTAAGTATCCTAAGATTGTGGCCAACGATCCGTATGCCGTGAAGTCTATGCCCAAGTGGCTGCGATGGGTATTATTCATCTTGGTGGTGTTGATTGTTGTTTTCCTCCTCCTTTACTTCAATAATTATTTTGACAGATTTGGCATAGATGCATTACACTACGACAAAGAGACTTCCTTCATAGGTAAGTTCTTTGGAAAAGTAAGTGAAAATATGGTGGCCGTGACCGAAGGAGTAGCAGATGCCGTTGCACAGAATCCTGCTCCCGCAGCACCTGCTGCTACACCTGCAGAGGCACCTGCTCCTGCTATGTAATTGTTTGGCCATTATCTGCTCCATTGACTACGATAGAACAATATATAAATAGAACATAACAATGTACAGAACAAACACTTGCGGAGAACTGAATATTCATCATGTGGGTCAGGAGGTAACGCTCTGCGGATGGTTACAACGTTCGCGTGACTTGGGTGGCATGACTTTCATCGACCTGCGTGACCGCTATGGAATTACTCAGTTGGCTTTCAACATGGAAACCAATGCTGAGTTGTGTGAGAAGGCCCGAAAGTTGGGACGCGAATATGTTATCCAGGCCAAAGGCGTGGTGATTGAGCGTGCCAGCAAGAACACGAAGATTCCCACTGGTGAGATTGAAATCGATGTAAAAGAACTTAATGTCCTTAATGAAGCCAAGACCCCTCCTTTTACTATTGAAGATAATAGTGATGGTGGTGATGATTTGCGTATGAAGTATCGTTATCTGGATATCCGTCGCAATCCTGTACGAAGGAATCTAGAACTGCGTCATCGTATGGCAATGTTGGTCCGCAATTACTTGAGCGACCGCGATTTCTTGGAGATAGAGACTCCTATGCTGATCAAGTCGACCCCGGAAGGTGCTCGTGATTTTGTAGTCCCTTCGCGCATGAATCCAGGTGAATTCTATGCTCTTCCACAGAGTCCTCAACAGTATAAGCAGTTGCTGATGGTGGCAGGTATGGACCGTTATTTCCAGATAGTACGTTGCTTCCGTGACGAGGATCTCCGTGCAGACCGTCAGCCCGAGTTCACGCAGATTGATTGCGAGATGTCTTTTGTGGAACAAGAAGATGTGCTCAATATGTTTGAAGGTTTGGCCAAACACCTTTTCAAGGAGGTTAAAGGTTTGGAATTTGGCAACTTCCCTCGTATGACCTGGCATGATGCCATGCGTTACTATGGAAGCGACAAACCCGACATACGCTTCGGTATGAAATTTGTTGAGTTGAACGATGTGGTGAAGGGTCATGGATTCGGTCTTTTTGACAATGCTGAGCTGGTTGTGGGTATCAATGCAGAAGGCTGTGCCGAGTACTCACGTAAGCAGTTGGATGCTCTGACAGAGTTTGTTAAGCGTCCGCAGGTTGGTGCAGGTGGTTTGGTATATGTGAAATACAATGCCGATGGTAGTTTTAAGTCCAGCGTCGATAAATTTTACACTCAAGATGATCTTAAAGTTGTTGCTGAGAAATTTGGTGCCAAGCCAGGAGACCTGATGCTTATATTGTGTGGACCTGCTATGAAGACGCGCGTTCAGTTGTGTGCTCTTCGACTTGAGATGGGCAATCAGTTAGGATTGAGAAATCCGGAGGTTTTCGCTCCTTTGTGGGTGATTGATTTCCCGTTGCTGGAATGGGACGAAGAAACTCAGCGCTACTATGCTATGCACCATCCATTTACGGCTCCTAAGCCCGAAGATGAGGCTCTTTTGGATGATGAGAGCAAATGGGGTGAAATCCGTGCGAACGCCTATGATATTGTAATGAATGGTGTGGAGGTTGGCGGTGGCTCTATCCGTATCCATGACCGTAGCTTACAGAACAAGATGTTCCATACCTTAGGCTTTTCTGACGAGAAGGCGTATGAGCAGTTTGGTTTCTTGATGGATGCCTTTACTTTTGGAGCACCTCCTCATGCAGGACTTGCTTTTGGTTTCGACCGACTCTGCTCACTTTTCGGTGGCGCTGATAGCATTCGCGACTTTATTGCTTTCCCCAAAAACAATAGTGGACGCGATGTGATGAGCGGTAGTCCGTCTCCCATCTCTCAGGATCAGTTGGATGAACTTCAGATTGCTGTCAATTTGAAGTAGGTACTGAGTCATTAAAAGAATTGTTATTATATAGTTCTTATACTATTATTGTTGCGAAAATGTAAAGCGACCTCTGAATGTGGAGGTCGCTTCCTTTTTTACTCTTTTGACGCAATAAGATCGCATATAGTGGCGTGAGTTATTTTGATTAAGTCATTGGGGGAGAGCTTAAATTGTAGTCCCCGCACCCCAGCACTTACATAAACTTGGTCAAGTTGAGTAATTGAAGAATGTACGAGAGTGGGGAGTGCTTTCTTCATACCAATCGGACTACACCCGCCACGAATATAACCGGTGAGTGGCAGTAACTCTTTCATGGGAATCAGGTCGCATTTTTTGTTACAGGTGGCTTTGGCAGCCTTTTTCAGGTCAACCTCTTCGGCACCAGGAATAACGCAAACGAAGTAACCTGTTTTGTCTCCTTGCAACACTAACGTTTTAAATACTTGGTTAATATCCTCGCCCAACTGATCTGCTATATGTTGTGCACCAAGGTCAGTCTCGTCAACTTCGTAAGGGATGAGTTCGTAGATCACTTTATGTTGGTCAAGCAATCTCGCGGCATTTGTTTTGCTGATTTTTGACATGATAAAAAATTTTTAGTGCAAATTTACGATTTTTTTAGCCGAATAAAAAAAAATATGTATATTTGCAAAGATTAAGAATGAATGATTTGATAAGTGTGATTGCTGTACGCGATTCATTTTCAGGTTATTATGCTTAATCATGAACAATTGGATGTTAATTAAAAAATAAAAACAAAAAGGCAAAAAAAGGAAAAAAGTAAGTTAATGTTGTGCCCCTAATGGCAATAATAGTCTTGATGGGCACATGAGTTTGACCACCATTTTTGTGGAAAAACTTCTAAAAGGAATAAACAATTTATTAATAACGTTTTTAAACACACAATCAAAAAATGAAAGAAAACATGAAACGGGTTTATTTGACACCTGCAGTCCAAGTCAAATCAGTCGCCGTTGAAAACGGCTTCAGCCTCAGTGTTATCGGTACTGAAGAAATTATCAATGGTGGAACTATCGTTAATTTTTAACCTTTAAAATTTGAATGGAAATGAAAAAGAGTTTAATGATTTTTGCTGCTAGCACGATGCTTCTGTTCGCAGCTTGTAACAAGGAAGAAAGCAACGGTTACACCATCAATGGCGATAAGATTACCTTTGGTTTGAATATGGATGATACTCAATCATCTGACAAGCAGACCTTTGCTGGTAATTATAAACAAATTTGGTTCAATTCAAATGATCAGATTTATGTTAACCAGGTAGCCTACAATGTTGTTCCTCAGGTTAGCGATGATTATTTCGAATCAACCACTTCAGTGAGTCCTCTCGCTAAGGTTACTGCCTCTGTTTCTGCTGATGGCCGCTACGATTTCGTTTATCCCGCTAATGCTATCCAGTTTGATGGTACCAACTATACTGCTACTTTCCCCGCTCAAGTTCAAGCTTTGAACGGTGCTACTTTCAATACCTTTGATAACAGTATCATCCGCCTTGTTGGTGATGAACTCCCCATTTGGCCCATGTACTATGGTATCACTGATATCGCTAATCAGCACAATCGTATTGTTTTAAAGAATGCTTGTGCTTTCCTTTCTCCTGTTTTCATCTATGGTCCTAACTGGGCTAATAAGGTTTTTGCTCCTCTTACTGGTGTTAGCTACGGCGCCAATTCTCCTTGCCCCAATTTCTATCTTCATGAGGGTCGTATCATGAGTAATATTAAGCTCCATGGTGCTGCTCATCTTGACTATTCTAACATGAACCAGCCTATTATGGTTGTTGATGACGCTATGCCTAATAGTGGTCGTCAGGTTGTTCTTTTCACCGCTCCCGCTAATCAGACGATCCGTGAAAACCAGAATAATACTGAAGTGCAGAACATCGCTGGTATCATTCCTATTGCTCCTGCTCAAAATTTTGACACCAAGAATTTCCGTATGGCTTTCTCCTTCTGGACCAATCTTGAGATTCCTGCTACTGACACTACAGCTGCTCGTACTGAAACCATCGTTATGTGCTTTGTTACCAATGCTTCCGAAACCACCAATCCTATTATGCGTAACAACCGTTATGCTATGGAAGTCAATTTCCAGACTCTTGGTGAAAACTTTGGCGGTTATGAAGGTGGTCTTGATTCCTATGTTCAGAACAGAGGTGGTATCATCCATTTCGGTAATGGTGACCTGTGGGTTGGCAACACTGTTGCCGGTGCTCGAGCTTTCTTGGCCACTTACGCTGATATGACTGAATAGTTCAAATTATTCAATTAATAAAAAAGCTGACCTTCATGGTCAGCTTTTTTATTTTGTACAACATTTGATTCAGGCAAACTCGATATAATTATGTTCGTTGATTGTAGTATTTATAATGATGATAATTAAGTTGGCTTGTTGTATTAAAAGTATATATTAGTTTGATTGTTTGATAATGCTGATAAATCTTTCCCATGCTGATGAGGGGAGATATCGATAGAGCCAGCGGCGTTGGCTGCGGCGATTGTAGCGAGCTTTTATTCGTTTGAGACCTTTGAGTTCTTTTGGGACAGGGGGCAGGTAGTCTTTGTTGAGGATTAGATTGCGGATTTTTTTGACATCTTTTTCGATGATTTTATTTTGGTCGATATATCGAGATAGGTCGGTACCGATGAATTCACCTGATATGAGAGTAAGTATATTGAATGCTTCATCCATGTGGATATGTCGCATAACTTTGTGGCATTCAACAGGGTCTAATTGGTCTTGATGGGATCTTAAGAAAATACCCCAATCGAGGATGTTCCTTAATGGTAGTTTTACTTTTGCTGTCAAGTGACAGACGGTGTGCATGAGCAGGTACACTAGATTGCCCATTGGGGGCAAATAACCCTCAGGAGAGGCATCTTTGAGGCTGTTGATGATGTATTCTTCGGCCTTTCGTTGGCTAAGGTAGTTGAGGTCTAAGAAATGTAAGTGGTTTTCTATGGTGACACCCTCAAACACAATCTCTGTATGTTTCCCATCAAGCGTGGCATCTGGGTTGCCAAGTATTTCGTTTCCCTTTTGGTAGTTGTTGGGGAAATAGACGTCAATATCGCCGCACGCGCGTGAGTCAGGACGTGGGTAGAGCTTAGCTAAACTCATTCCTTTGATAAGGATTAGTCCGATGCCGGCCTCATCAGCTTTTTGACGTAGGCTCTGAAGTACCACTGACTGATGGTTGTAGTGGAAGCGGGTTCTCTCAGCCGATAGTTCCCAACTCAAAGCGATGTCGCCCTGAGGTTTTTGCGCTTCGGGTAGTTTTTCGATGACATCGAAGATTATTGTCACCACGCCATGCTTGCGTGAGAGCCAATACAATTTCTCCCAATCATCAGTAGATATATCAGACAACTGGGGTCGTTGCCCATTGAGTGAGCAACGCAGGAGTTGGAGCATCAGCTCTGTAATCTTGTCCATACAGGCAGATTAGATAAATTTGACTTTCCATTTGTCGCCCACCTTGACACAAGGAATGTCCAAGTCGTTGCTCATGGTGTCGGGGTTGTAGGCATTGGAAGTGACAAGGTGGAGGGTGACAAATGCCGTGGAGTCACCTTCGTCGATATTGGTTTCAATGACTTCAAAATTATGCACGACCATTCCCATTTGATCGAGTACTTGGAGAACCTGTTCTTGCTCCTCTGGGGCAAGATTGGTATAAGACAAGGCCTGTTGGTACTCGTTGTTCTGAGTGGCTTGATAAAAATTGAGTACGGCCTGTTCGGGAGTATTGCTGTTCTTGCATCCGGAAAAGGAAAGTGCCATGAGGGCGGATAGGAGAATGGTAATCTTCTTCATAATGAAAGTGTCCTTTAGTTATTTGATGACATATTTGACTTTGCAAAAATACAAAAAAAAGTCAATTCGTATACTTTTTTTTATATATGTCGTTTTTTATTACTAATTTTGCATGCTTTTTGAGACCATGATAGAACTACTGTTAGGCATAGTATGCGGCATTGCTTTGTCGCTGTTTTTCAGTTTCGGACCTGCATTTTTCACGCAGATTCGTACTAGTATTCAGTACGGTTTCAAAAAGTCCTATCCTTTTGCTTTCGGTGTTAGCGCGGGCGATGTAATCATCGTTTTTCTGATGCTTACGGTATTGAAAAATGCCGATTTGTACAGCCTTGTTCACAATGTTTGGGTGGCCTCTATAGCTGGAGGCGTGATGATAGTGATGGCCATTTATTTCTTCCGCAAGGAGGTAACCTCGCTGGAGAGTTATGAGGGAAAAGAGCCCCGAATCAAGTTCAGGAGCAAAGGTGGGGAGCCGCGGCGGCGTTCCATTTTCTTCCAAGGCTTCCTAATCAATTTCATCAATCCAACCATCTGGATATATTGGATTTCTGTCATCACATTGATTACCGGAGAACTGAACATGTCGGTATTCGAACGTTACGTGTTCTTTATCGGCGTTATGGGTGCTACGCTTGGCATGGATATTCTCAAGTGCAAGTTGGCCTCGATGCTCCAACGGATCATCACAGCCAAGGTGCTCAACGTTACGAATAAGGTCTGCTCCATCATTCTTTTCTTTTTTGCGGCATATTTGATAATCTCTATGATTGTTTTTCAGTCGTCTCCAGAGAAGAACGATTCGACGATAGCGCAGAAGCCCAAATCAACCGAGATGATTAAGACCATTCATGACAGAATGGATAGTAGCATCATCCGGGGCCAGAATACCACCGATACCGTGATGTTTAAGCTGAAGAAATCCAAGAAACATCGTCAGATATGAACCAAACCATCCAAGACATCATTACCCGTCGAAGCTGTAGGAAATTCACCGACCAGATGCCCTCCCAAGAAGACTTGGAACTTATCTGTGAGGCTGGGAGTTATGCCGCTACAGGTCATAATACCCAATGTCCTATCATTTTGGCCGTGACTAATAAAGAATTGATTGCCCGCATGAGCAAACTCAATGCCCAGGTATGGAAGGTGGATTTCGACCCTTTCTATGGTGCGCCCGTGGTACTAGTAGTTCTTGCTGACAGGTCGGTGAGTCATACTCCTGTTGAGGATGGCAGCTTAGTGATAGGCAATATGCTCTTGGCGGCTCATTCATTAGGACTGGGATCCTGTTGGATAAATCGTGCCCGAGAGGTGTTCGAGATGCCCGAGGGGAAGCAGATTTTAGCCGAATTAGGAGTTGAAGGTGACTATGTTGGGGTGGGCAACTGTATTGTGGGCTGTCCGGTGTATCCTCCACGTCCTCCAAAACCTCGCAAAGAGGACTATATACGATGGGTAAAGTGATTTTTAATACATTTTCTACATGTTAAGAGAAGAAACAGTTTTTGGCCCTATTTTTAGTCGTCGTTTAGGAACCTCGTTGGGTATCAACCTGCTTCCTGAGAAAGGCAAGATATGTAATTTTGATTGTATCTATTGTGAATGTGGGTGGAACAAAGACGGCAAAGATGACTCTGTTATCCCGTCGGCTGCGAAAGTTCGCACGGATTTGCAAAACATGTTGGTCCGACTCCAGAAAGAGGGTACCCAGGTGGATTCCATCACCTTCTCAGGAGATGGTGAGCCCACCATCAACCCCGAATTTCCTCAAATCATAGATGATACATTAGCCCTGCGTGACCAGTATGCCCCTACGGCAAAAGTCTCGGTACTGTCTAATGCCACAAGGGTACACTTGCCAAAGGTATTCCATGCGCTCACCAAGGTGGACAACCCTATCATGAAGATAGACGCTCCTACAAATGACCTCATCGGCCGAATCAACCATCCTGCACCAGGATATGATGTGGCGCGTGTGGTAGAGGCGCTAAAACAGTTCCATGGCAATTTCATCCTGCAGACTTGCATGCTGCGCAGTAAGGAGTTTGATTTCGACTCCTCCCGTCCCGAGGTGCTGGATGGGTGGATGGATATAGTGAGGGAGTTGCGTCCACGGGAAATTATGGTATATACAATCGACCGTCCCACGCCTGCCCAAGGATTGGAGAAAATGACTGTCGAAGAGATGACCCAATTGGTTCAGCCTCTTATCGACGAGGGTTTCCAGTTACAAATTAAAGGATAAGTGGTGGCGAAAAAGTGTCTCGTCGTTTGTTCGTGAACATGTTTCGTAGGAACACATCGCCACATGGTTTTATCATCCGTCCAAATCGTGTAGGACTCTTTGAGCAAAGGAAGGACCGTTGTACATTCGCTGTAGTTCTGTTTTAACCTCTCAGGAGGGGAGACAAAAAAGGAACGTCAGGAGGTGGCGTGATGTCCAATCTGGCTGATGGATAAAGCATGAGGATTCATTTTCCTAAACTTTTTTTTTCGGAATCAATAAAATTGTGTATTTTTGCAAATCCAAAAAAGTCTAATCTTTAGACTGTTTGGAGTGTGTAATAATCGCCCAATCAAATAGTTGGGATTGTTTAATAAATATAGGAGAACCAAGCTATAGTAGCAGCAATTACCCCTGGCGGTTCTAATAACAATAGAGGCCGCGGTAGAGGTCCTCAGAAAAGAGAACCCGAACATCAGATTAACGAGCGCATCACAGCGCCTATGGTTCGTGTTGTAGGAGACGGCATGGAACCTACTATTATGAATACCAAGGAGGCCTTGGCAAAAGCGTATGACGAAGGACTTGATTTGGTGATGATATCGCCCAATGCGAATCCTCCTGTTTGCAAGATTATTGAGTACCAGAAGTACCTCTATGAGCAGAAGAAGAAGGAGAAGGAACGTAAGGCGAACTCAACCAAAATCGTTATTAAGGAAATCCGCCTGAGCCCTCAGACAGACGATCACGACTTCGAATTCAAGTTGAACCATGCTAAGCGGTTCTTGAAAGAGGGTAACAAGGTAAAGGTAGACGTGTTCTTCCGTGGCCGTTCCATCGTCTACAAGGAGCAAGGTGAAGCCCAGTTGCTGAAATTCGCCGAGGCGCTCTTGGAGTATGGCAAGCCCGAGGTTATGCCTCGTTTGGAAGGCAAGCGCATGCTGATGATTATTGCACCTAAGAAATAAGAAACTGGATTATCGCAATATATAGTCTAACTTAAAAACAGTAAAGTAATGCCTAGAATGAAAACCAAAGCCGCTGCCAAGAAGCGTTTCGCTTTCACCGGCACCGGCAAGATTAAGAGAAAGCATGCTTATCACAGTCACATCCTGACTAAGAAAGAGACCACGCAGAAACGTAATCTCGACCACACCGCTCTGGTTAGCCGCGATGACGAGAAGCGTGTCAAGAGAATGCTTTTGGCCTAAAAGGCCCAGGCGGGAATGAGGTTGTGAAACCCATACCCACCTTCAAGGAGTTATTAACCATTATTTAAAGCACCAAAGTGGATTCGAAGAAATCCCGCTTAAATGAAAACAAATTAATTAAAAATGCCAAGATCAGTAAATGCTGTAGCTTCAAGAGCTCGCAGAAAAAAAATCCTCAACCGCACTAAAGGTTACTGGGGTAGAGGTAAAAACGTATGGACCGTCGCCAAGAATAAATGGGAGAAAGGTCAGACCTATGCTTACCGCGACAGAAAGAACAAGAAAAGAGAGTTCCGCGCCCTGTGGATCAACCGTATCAATGCCGGTTGCCGCATCAACGGTATCTCCTATTCTGTATTTATGGGCGAATTACACAAGAACAACATCGAGCTGAACCGCAAAGTTCTCGCCGACCTGGCCATGAACAATCCCGAAGCTTTCACCGCTGTTGTCAAGATGGTTAAGAAATAAGCCAAACTAACTGAGTAATAACCGTTAAAACTTTATGTCATGGGAAAAATTGAATTATTGCAATATGTAGAGGATTTGGCCGAGCGCAAAGAGTTCCCCGAATTCAAGGCTGGCGATACCATCACTGTCCATTATAAAATTAAAGAAGGAAACAAAGAACGTATCCAGAACTTCCAGGGCGTTGTCATCCAGCGCAGAGGAAGCGGTTCGACTGAGACCTTTACTGTCCGTAAGATTACCAACGGCGTAGGTGTGGAGCGTATTTTCCCCATCAGCAGCCCCTTCATCGAGCAGATTGACATCAACAAGCGTGGTGCCGTCCGCAGAGCTAGAATTTTCTATCTCCGTAATCTTACAGGTAAGAAAGCCCGTATCAAGGAAAAGAGACACTAATCTTTTACCTGACTGTGATAATCTGGTGAAGGCAGTGGTTCTCAACAACTACTGCCTTTTACTCTTTTAAGAGCAGATATAAAAACAAGAAAAGAGAAATAAAAAAGCTTCTATAAAGAAAAAAAATAGTATCTTTGCAAACTTTAATATTAGCAAGACTTCTAATAACTTTTTATATATAAAGGAGAAACAAACAATGAAAGTAATCGTAAAAAACTATGGTGAGGTGTCTTTCGAAGAGCCGTGCTCTATCATCGACATCATCAAAATGGTAAATCCGGATGGTCTCAACAACTATTGTGCCGCCAAGATCAACAATGACCCCAAACTCATCGATCTCCGAACTACCATCACCTCAGATTGCGACATTGAGTTGCTCGATACTTCCAATAAAGAGTGCCTCTCCGTTCTCCGTCACACCACGGCTCACATTATGGCTGAGGCTGTTCAGAACCTCTTCCCTGAGGCTAAGATTACCATTGGTCCTGCTACTGATAATGGCTTCTTCTATGATTTCGACTTCCGTCCCTTCTCTCGCGAAGATTTGGATGCTATCGAAAAAGAAATGAAATCCATCATCAAGCGCGCCACCCGTCTTGAACGTCGTGAAGTGACTCGTAATGAAGCCTTGGAAATGATGACAAAGCGTCAGGAACCCTATAAGGTGGAGCTGCTTGAGGCTATCCCAGAAGGTGAGACCATCACCATCTATCAGCAGAACAATTTCGTAGACCTCTGCCGTGGACCCCATCTGTTGAACACTCGCCCCATCAAAGGCTTCAAGCTTCTTTCCTCTTCCAGCACTTATTGGCGTGGCGATAAGAAGAACAAATCTCTCAGCCGAATCCATGGCACCGCATTCTTCACAAAAGAGGAGTTAGAGGGTTACCTGCAGTATCTTGAGGATATCAAGAACCACGACCACAACAAGATCGGTCGCGAACTCGAAATCTTCACCACGGTCGACGTTATTGGCCAAGGCTTGCCTCTGCTCATGCCTAAAGGCACCAAGATTGTCCAGACCCTGCAGCGCTGGATTGAAGACGAGGAGACCCGCCGCGGATATATGCGCACCAAGACACCGCTCATGTCCAAGAACGACCTCTTCAAGATGTCCGGTCACTGGGACCACTATCGCGACAAGATGTTCATCATTGGCGACCCCGACAGCGAAAACGAGGTGCTTTGCATGCGCCCCATGACCTGCCCGTTCCAGTACTTCGTATATAAGAACAGCCAGAAGTCCTATCGTGACCTGCCTTGCCGCTATGGTGAGACCTCGACCCTCTTCCGCAAGGAGGACAGCGGCGAGATGCACGGTCTTACTCGCGTGCGCCAATTCACCATTAGCGAGGGCCACCTTATCGTTCGTCCCGACCAGATGGTGGAGGAGTTCAAGGCTTGTATCGACTTGGCCCGCCATTGCCTCACCACGCTTGGTTTGCAGGACGACGTGACCTACCATCTGTCAAAATGGGACCCCGAGGACACCGAGAAGTACATCGGTGATGCCGAGACCTGGGAGAGCACCCAGCAGCATATTCGCGACATTCTCAACGAACTCAACATCCCCTTTGTGGAGGACGTCGGAGAGGCTGCTTTCTATGGTCCCAAGGTGGACATCAACGCCAAGAATGTCTATGGCAAGGAAGACACCATGATTACCATCCAGTGGGATGCCCTCATCGCCGAGCGGTTCGACATGTACTATATCGACAAAGACGGCAGCCGTCAGCGTCCCTATATCATTCACCGTACCAGCATGGGCTGCTACGAGCGCACCTTGGCATGGTTGATTGAGAAATACGAGGGTGCTTTCCCCACCTGGCTGGCACCCGAACAGGTGCGTGTGCTGCCCATTTCCGAAAAATTCCTCGACTATGCCGAGCAAGTTACCAAGACCCTTCAGGAAAATGGTATTGAGGCTACCCTCGACCGTCGTGCCGAGAAGATTGGCTACAAGCTCCGCGAAACCCGTATGCAGAAGATACCTTATGCCCTGCTTATCGGCCAGAAGGAACAGGACGAGAACCTTGTCTCTATGTGGAACCGTAAGGACGGCGACCTTGGTCAGTCAACTCTGGATAAGTTTGTGGATGCGGTATGCAAAGAAATCCGTACCAAATCGGTCGAACTCACTATCCGCAAAGCAGAATAGGATAGTATACACTCATAAAAAAAATGCTGCGGATTCACGAAAAGGAGTCCGCAGCTTTGTTATATGAAGGGATGCATTATCTCACCCATGGAGTAATACCCAGCATATCGCACATGATTCCTATACTATGAATCAGGAAAGGAGCAGCGCCCATTTCGTGTGCTGGAATAAATTCTGTCGTTCCATAGTCGGCCGTGTCTAAAGTTACGTTTGAAAGTCCCTGACCGAGTAAAAAATGGTGTAGGTTGACGGTGGCGGCAACCGGCACCGTGATGTCCTGTGTGTTGTGGAAAAGATAGATTCTTTGGTTTCTGTCAGGGCTCCATCTCTTGCACAAATTGTCGTCATCCATGGCTCTAATCAAACGTTGCGAAACGTCGGTGGTTGT
Organism: Bacteroidales bacterium; assembly: GCA_016280915.1. GTDB lineage: Bacteria > Bacteroidota > Bacteroidia > Bacteroidales > P3 > Colimorpha. The sequence continues at coordinate 14,534 of JAEEHQ010000057.1, read as the reverse complement.
GTCCAGCAGGGTAGGGGCAATATAGTCTTCGATATTCAGAGAACCTATCAGGGCATCGATTTCTTCTCGGGTGTACTCTTTGCTGAAAATCCAATTGTCTATATTGCTCAGCAAAGGATTGATGAACATCTGGTCGAATGGCACATTGAGTTTGTAGAACTCATTGTAAGAAAGCAATACGCTGATGACGGTGCTGGGCATGCCGGAAATGGAGCTGCTGAGAAACTGGCGATAGATTTCAGGAATGTCGTATGGGCCGGCACCAGCAAAGGTATATGAGATGTCAATGTTGGGGTATTTCTCGTCCACCAGCCTCACCACACCTATGGCAGTTTGTGCACCTTGTGAGTAACCTGTGTTGAAAAGATAGTCGTTCCATGTGAAATCCATCTCCTTTAGCAGTTGCTTGGCGGCCAAAAGTGCATCCACACTACTTTGTGCATTGGCTCGGGAGATGCAATAGGCCTGATGGTAATTGTCCGTATGTCCAAAACCATAATAGTCAGGCGAAATGGTGATTAGTTTGCCTTTTGCTATCAGTTTCTGTATGGTTAGTTCGCCTCGAGAGGGGCATTGGTCGGCACGATAGATGGTGAAGTGGTTATATAGTATCAGCCCCAGGGCATTCTCATGCCGTTTCACGCTGTCACCAATGGTGATGGTGCCCGAAAGCATAACGGGGTTTCCCAGAGGGTCAACCGACGGGTAGACGAAATTATAGGCCGTCATTCCTATCGACTGATAGTAAATGGAATCGGTGATATAGGCAGTAGGCTCGTTGTCCTCGGTGATTGCATGGATGTCGTCCTCTCGTGTACAAGAGGTTCCTGCTAGCAGCAACGCTATGATGATGATTAGTGACCTAAGGGTTGTTTTCATAGGGGTGTATATTAAATGTGTAATCCAAGAACGATGGTGAAGAAATTCTGTCCAAAATGTTCCTCAGCTGCCTGTTGTCTATCGAATGGTGTGGACACTTTGTTATCCTGAGCGGTGTTGCCCAATCCTAAGAAACGGAAACCCACGCTCATGTGCTCAACGATGATGAAATCCAATCCCAGTCGGTAGGCAAAGGTGGTTCCATGGTCGATGCCTGTGAGTCCGTCAGCGGCAGCAAAGCTGATGCTCCTGTGGTTGAATCCAATAGCAGCATGTGTAGAGAGGCCGCATGAGGGTGCAAACTGCCAAAGGTAGTATACTCCAAAAAGAAAGGGTGTGAACCTATAAGAGCCGGCATAGAGGGCCGTATCTCCGGCAGCAAAACTTTCTGGGACGGATGATTGGGTGCTTTTAAGAATGCTGGCATCCATCATTAATCCCAATCCTTTAACGGCAGGAATGCGATAACTCAGTTGCAAGCCGTAGGTCATTCCGTTGTCGAGGTGTGGTGTGAAACAAGAACTACCAGCCTTGATGGCATAACCCCCATAAGCTGAGAAATGTAATTGAGCTGAAGCACATTGAAAGAGCAATATCAGCGCAGTTAGTAATGCAATCTTTTTCATTTTACAGTCATTTATTTTTATACCGCTTGCTTTTCGCTAAGCTTTTTATAGCGAAACAGAAATGTTCTTGACGTTGTATTATCAAGTAGGGGGATAAGTTTCGAGGCTGCCTCCTGCAGGGTAACGCTTTCGCCATTAGTAATCGTGCCCGAAAGCATCATCTCCTTTCCCCGTGGGGCTTTCGACGGATAAGCAAAATAATAAGCCGTCATTTTTGCAGATTCGAGGCATACCGAGTCGGTAATGTGGGCAAGAACAATGGCCTCTTCCGCATCTTGATACAAATCATCCTCGCGCGTACTTGATGTGCCAAACCAAGAGAGAACAAGGGCGATAAGGATTGACTTGCAAACTGTTTTCATGTGGATTCAGTACGATGATTAATACTTTTACTCACTTTCTGGCGCTTCCGTAACGCTCTTTCCGACGGATAGAGACGCTCTTTCAGGCTGTTCCGAAAGGTGGGAAGCGATAAAAATATCGAGGGCATACAGGGCAGCTAAGAATGCTGAGACGAAGATTTCGTCGGCCAGCACCCATCCAAACCGAGACACAAAGTGCCATACGGATAAGCCAAGCAGAATCAACGGGCATACATAAAGCCAAATCTTCCTACGGGCCTTTTCATATATAATATATGGGGGAATACCCAGAAATATAGCCACCACCACAGGAGAAACCATCAGATAGAGAATCACACTGTATGCGTTCAAGTCCTCATCTGCCTGATTCCAATAGTTGAAGTTGCACACCAAATAGCCTATCCAAATCAGGTGGAATAAGAGAAAGCACCCCATAAACACAGCGAAGAAAGAGAATCTTTTCCGCTTGATGAATGAGGCTGCTTTATGGAGGGAGGAAAGCATTGAGCGTTAATCAATCTTGCGGCCGAAGATAGTGTATCCGGCACCCAACATGAATGTGTTGCCATGTCCCACAGAGTAGCTTGCGGTAACATACCACGGGTTGCTCAGTTTGTAGGCGGCGCGCATCAGAAAACCGTTGCTGTGGAAGTGGTCGGTGCCGCGGTAGCCGATGCCCACGATAATGGCACTATTATCGGGGAAGGAAAAGGCCACCGAGGGAGTAAAGCCAAAGCCTACGCCACGGGAAACGTTCAGCTCGACATATCCGCCCACAGAAATGAGGTCGGTAATGGGGAAAGTCATGTCAAGGCCTACGCCCAACATCACGCCTCCTTGGTCGTTGATGTGTGCGGGGTCGGTGGAGATGGGATAGCTTAAACCGCCTATGCTGGCATTGGCGCCCATGAAGAACTTACGGGCCACATCGCCACATTCTACCGTCCAACGCACGCGTCCGTCATAGCCGCGGGGAATGTAGCAGTAGAGGCTCTGCCACTTGTTAATCAGGTTGGTACCAATCTCCTCAAAGGCCGACTGTAGTTTGTCGAAGTTGGTGAGGGAATAGAACTTATTGTCGTTGGCGTTGTGCGAGAGGGCACTCAACACGCGTTCAAAGTCGGTGTTGGTGCGGTCCACATCGTTGCCTCTGATGGCCAGCACATAGCTCTCAATCGGAGCTCCTCCAATCTTTTCTTGCATAATGCGTTGGTTCACATGCTGGAAATAGCGGTGTTCGGTACCTTCGGCTGCCTTGCCGATTTTAGGGTCGAAGGAGTCGTTGTCGTAGCCGTCGGTAAAGGCAATAATGTAGTTGCCATCGTATTTCTTCTCCTTGCTAACCTTCAGCTTCCCAACATATTGTTTGATGTTGTCCAAGCCTTTGTTGATGGCGTAGTAGAAGGCTGTACGGTTGTTCAGTTGCAGGGTGTCGATAAATTGAAACATGTCGCGCTTGCTTTCCTTGGTCAAAGGACGCAGGTCGAAAGTGCGGGTGTTCTTCATTGAGTTAAAGCCTACAATGCCAATGTGCACGTTGCCATCACTTGACTTGTCAATAATCACATCAATGAATTGTTTGGCGGCATTTTTCAGCTTCACAAAGTCGGCATCGCCGATGGAGGAGCTGCAGTCAAGCACCAGCATGATGCTCATCACCTTCTGTTGGGTGAAGGCGGCCTCGGCGTTCTCCACCTCGCTGTCCACCTGCCAGCGGCCACTATTGTTCTGCCAGCGGTAGAATTTCAGGCCGCAGTTAAATCCCTGGGGGTGGGTAGTGGCGGCGTGGTCAAAAACTAACTGCACACCCTTGTCTGTGTCGTGTCCATAAATGGTATCGCTGTCCGTAAAGGTGATGCCTTGGCTGCGTATGTTATACAGTTTCCATGGCTGCCCTGTTTTAGTTGGGGTAGCCAGCTGACCTTCAATGTAATACTTGGCTTTGTCGGCCTGTGCATAAGCCGAAAATGTAAGCAGCAGCGCGGCTGCAAGCAGAGTGAGATGTTTGTTCATTTGTGCTTACTTAATTATTAATATACTCATAATAAAACGCGCTTTCCCTTCATTTATTGCGCGAGTGGGTGAAAAAAACACGATGCAGCCTAAAATAATCAGAATTCGCCCAATAAGTAGGGTTGACGCTCCAAAATCCATTGTCAACAACCCTGTCAGGCGATTATAAGGAAAACACATTGTTATGGCTAACTCCTCCTCTTTCTCGCCTTCTTCTCGTTATCTCCTGGCTAACTTCTCGCTTTTTTATCTTTCAACGAACAAGTTCTGCCCAAGCATCTGCCAAGATCGTGACGGCCAGTCCTCAACCTCGAGAACAAGATTCCCCCCAGGAAGGGTCTTTGGCGTTTTTTGGTGGTGCTCTTCATAATAAAAGAGGCAATGCGACGTTAAAGATAATGTTTTGATGAATGACCACGATGGTAGACAGCGATATAAAGGGTAATGAGATAAAACAGCAGGTGGTTGAACCACAGAATGTTGTGCCGATGGAGGATGTCCAGCAGACATCCCCTCGTCCGTCATCCCCTCAGCAGGGAATTGTGCAACAGGAGGCTGCCCATCAGGAGGATTTTCTTTCGCCAGATATTGTGGAGGCAATGGGCATCAGTCAACCTGCATTTGAGGAGATTCAAGCAATCGTTGGGCGCATGCCTACCGTCCAGGAACTCAGTACCTTGATGGCCATGTGGGAGGCTAATGGGAAACAGCAGAGTCTGTATGGTTGGCTGAAAGGTCAGCATCACCTGGTCGAGAAGAATGAATATCTGTACACCGGTTCGGATGAGACCCACAAGGAGATTCGCGAGCCGAGGGTGAAAGACTGTATTGCCCTTGCCCATGAGGTGATGGCGGAGGTGGTCGACCACAAGGTGGCCACGCCTAATTTTGCTCGTGGCGAATTGCTCTATATGGTGGGCAATATCAGTACCGAGTTTCTCAATTCGGAGTATGCTCGTCGCTGCCTGCATATTGTTGCCGACCCCATCAAGATGACCACGGTTGATGAGGATATAGAATATCTTGAGCTTATCATAGGAAGCCTGCTCGATGGCGGCGTCATTACGTCGCGCCGACCGGTTGCCGAAGGAGGTCTTTTTGCTTCCTTGGTGCAGGGTTGCCGACCCGTCGACAACCGAGGCGTACCCTTGGAGAAGGCCAAATATGAGTTTGGTTTCGACATACTCACTTGTCGCGAAATCAGGCTCGACTCTTTTCTTTTTGGTGAGGACCCCGGGCGCTTTGTGGTTTCGCTGCCGGAAAGTCAGGACGACTTCTTCCTCCTCAAAATGGACGAAGCCCGAATCAATTGTTGTTTCCTGGGCCATGTGACCAAAGGACGCGTGCTGGTGGACGATATGGACTTTGGCGATATTAAGTCCTATCTTTCTGTTAAATAATAGGTAAAGCCGTCGAGTTGTTGCTTTCTTAAAGAAAAAAGACTGCTAAATGACAAAAAATGTGTAACTTTGCATTTTCGAACACAAAATTATTTGAGTCATGAATTTCGACCTATTGGATAATCTGAAACTGGATCATGAGGGAATGGCCAATGCCATTGCCCAAGATATTGAGAGAATACTCACCCATGGTGGCAACGACACCGCTCGGCTGGCCGAGGAGGTGGCAAAAACGCCCGATGATGTGGTGGCTTGGTTCGACCTTGGGGTTGCCATCACCTCCGATGTCGATATGTTGGATTATTTGATGTCGCAGAAGTTCATCATGCTGAACCCTGGCACGGAAATTGATGAGAATACCCAGTATGCCGACAACGACGCCAAGAATGGATTGTATGAAAAGGCTTTGAAATGTTTCGCCAAGGTGTTGGAGCTCGACCACGAATACTATGGGGTTAAGTACCAGATGGGTATCGTGTATGCCAATATGCAGAACTATGGCGAGGCCGAGAAGTGTTTTCTTCAAGCGTTGAAAGACGATGAGGAGGATGCCTCCGCTGCCCATGATTTGGCCATGGTTTACCATGATATGGGCGATGAGGAACGATGCCAAAAGTACTTGGAGATGGCAGAGCGTCTTGTCGAAGGAAATTAAAAAAAATGGATGTAACCCTTTTATACTTTTAGAATATGTCCCAAACAAATGCACTTGTAAATTTCAGCACCCGCAAACAGGAACGTCTCGAGTCGGGCCTTGCCGACCAGATTAGTGTCCGCACCTACAACGCTGTTATGTGTGGAACCCTTTTGTGGGGTTTCTTGGTTAATGTACTCATGGTAGCTTTCCTGGCAGAGCCCATCATGACATGGGCCATAGGCCTTAACCCGTGGGTACTCTTCATCGGTTATGTTGTGTTGGCCTTTGTTGGTATTATTATTTCGGCCAAGTCAACCAACCCTCTTGTCAGTTTTCTGGGCTTCAATCTGCTGGTGGTTCCAATGGGCGTGATGCTTTGCATCTTGGTGCCCGGGTTGCCTGCTGCGGTGGTTACCAAAGCTTTGCTGCTCACGGGTATTGTAACGGCCACGATGGTGCTGCTGGGTATTGTCAAGCCCGACATCTTCCTCAGCATGGGTCGCACGCTCTTCATCGCCTTTCTGGCTGCTTTCATAGCTGAGCTGGTGGCCACCTTCCTGTTCCACTACAGCGGTAGCGCTTTCGACTGGATTTTCGTTATCCTTTTCTCAGGCTATATAGGCTACGATGTGGCCAAGTCGCAGGTCTATCCCAAGACCGTCGATTTCGCCGTCGACTGTGCCCTCGACATCTACATCGACATCATCGGCCTCTTCATCCGACTGCTGTCGCTCCTCAATCGCGAATAATAGTAATAGACAGCACTTTACCTGCCCCCTACCGTGCCGTATCACCCAACGATATGGCACGGTTTTGCTTAACGTGAAGTGTCGTTTTTTCTTCTAATTGTATTTAAATCATAATAAAAAGTTTCGCAAATTAAAAAAAATGTTTATATTTGCAGTTCTAAGAGAGACTTATATAATAATATAAATTATTGATAATGAGACCAAATTTTTCAAACGTTAACTTCCGTGAGACGAAGGAAAACCAGGAATCCTTTGAACAGTGGGAGAAGGAAAATGATATCCAAAAGACATGGAAGACTCCTGAACAGATCGATGTCAAGCCTGTCTATGGAAAGAAGGACCTTGAGGGAATGGAGCACCTCAACTACGCTGCTGGTATTGCTCCTTATCTCCGTGGACCTTACAGCACCATGTATGTGATGCGTCCTTGGACCATCCGCCAGTATGCTGGTTTCTCCACCGCCGAGGAATCCAACGCTTTCTATCGTCGTAATATTGCTGCTGGTCAGAAGGGTTTGTCGGTTGCTTTCGACTTGGCTACCCACCGTGGCTACGACAGCGACCACGAGCGCGTTGTGGGCGATGTGGGTAAGGCTGGTGTGGCCGTTGACAGTATTCTTGATATGGAGATTCTGTTCGACCAGATCGACCTTGGCAAGATGTCCGTCTCCATGACCATGAACGGTGCCGTTCTTCCTGTGCTTTCTTTCTACATCGTGGCTGCTGAAGAGCAGGGCGTGAAACAAGAACAGTTGCAGGGTACTATCCAGAACGACATTCTCAAGGAGTTCATGGTGCGTAACACCTACATCTATCCTCCTCTGCCTTCGATGAAAATCATCGCCGACATCTTCGAGTACACCTCCAAGCACATGCCCAAGTTCAACAGCATCTCCATCTCCGGCTATCACATGCAGGAGGCTGGTGCTACTGCTGATATTGAGTTGGCATACACCTTGGCCGACGGTCTCGAGTACCTCCGTGCAGGTGTCAACGCCGGTATGAACATCGACGACTTCGCACCCCGTCTGAGTTTCTTCTGGGGCGTCGGCATGAATCACTTCATGGAGATTGCCAAGATGCGTGCTGCCCGTATGCTTTGGGCTAAGATTGTCAACCAGTTCAACCCCAAGAACCCCAAATCCCTCGCTCTGCGTACCCACTGCCAGACTTCTGGCTGGTCACTCACCGAGCAGGATCCTTATAACAATGTGGCCCGTACTTGCATCGAGGCTATGGGCGCTGCCTTGGGTCACACCCAGAGCTTGCATACCAACGCTTTGGACGAGGCCATCGCTCTGCCTACCGATTTTAGTGCCCGTATCGCTCGTAACACCCAGATTTATCTCCAGGAAGAGACCAACATCTGCCGCGTTGTCGACCCATGGGCAGGTAGCTACTATGTAGAGACCCTCACCCACGAAATCGCTCACCGTGCTTGGGCTCACATCCAGGAGGTTGAAAAACTGGGTGGTATGGCCAAGGCTATTGAAAGTGGTGTGCCTAAGATGCGTATCGAAGAGGCTTCCGCTCGTAAGCAGAGCCGTATCGATTCCAATATCGACACCATCCTCGGCGTGAACAAGTATCGTCTCGACCATGAGGATCCTATCGAAACGCTCGAAATCGACAACACCGCTGTCCGTCAGGCTCAGCTCGACCGTTTGGCCAAACTGCGTGCCAACCGTGACCCCGAGGCTGTTCAGAAAGCCCTCGACGCTCTCACCGAGTGCGCCAAGACAGGTCAGGGCAACCTACTCGAACTCTCCATCGATGCCGCCCGCAAGCGCGCTTCCTTGGGTGAGATTAGCTATGCCCTCGAAAAAGTTTATGGTCGTTACAAAGCAAAAATCAATCTTATCAGCAACGTGTACAGCGCACAGACAAAAGATACCGATGAATTCCAGCAGGTAAAGGCTATGACCGATTACTTTGCTAAGGTGGAAGGCCGCCGTCCCCGTGTCATGGTGGCAAAAATGGGTCAGGATGGTCACGACCGTGGCGCCAAGGTGGTCGCTACCGGTTATGCCGACCTGGGTTATGATGTCGATATGGGACCCCTCTTCCAAACCCCCGCTGAGGCCGCCAAGCAGGCCGTCGAGAACGATGTCCACATTCTGGGCGTAAGCTCTCTGGCTGCCGGTCACAAGACCCTCGTGCCTCAGGTCATCGAGGAACTCAAGAAACTGGGCCGTGAGGACATCATCGTCACCGTGGGTGGCGTTATTCCTCCGCAGGATTATGACTTCCTCTTCGAGCACGGTGCTGCCGCCATCTTCGGACCCGGTACCGTTGTCAGCACCAGCGCCCGCAAGATGATGGAGTTGCTCTTCGTCTCCAAAGGCATCGAGTATCCTCCTGCAAAATAACTGATTGAAAAATAGTTACATTGTTCTTTAAGAATCCGCAATCGAAAGATGCGGATTCTTTTTTTGCTCTCTCATATATTCTTATTAACAGCCTCTCCAGCATCTAACTTTTTCCATCTTAATCACCTACATAACCGTTGTTGATAACTTTGGGGCGGGGTTGATAACTTTGTGGGTTGGCGATACGTTTTTCTTTGTACTTTTGCATCCGAAAGGTGTTTGAGGCGCGTGTCTCGAATGAAAAGAGAATCAGGTGAGAAACCTGAACTATACCCGTAGCTGTAAGTTCCAAGAAGCCGGGGCAAACAATAGCCACTGTCCACCTTTGGATGGGAAGGTGCCTTAGGTAAAGGAATAAGTCAGAAGACCTGCCTTTCAAACTTGTCGCGAGATGCTTTCGGGATTAAGAGCTGTCTGCGAATGTGTTGGGCTGTGCAATAAGTCCGCCACTTCCAGCAATATTCGTTCTGATTTTCCCAAGGTTTCTCCAACAAAAGAATGCAAATGAAGCATAAAACGAAGGAACCATGATACAGACAGTTGTCAAACGCGATGGCCGCATTGTCGGCTTCAACAGAGAAAAAATTGCCCAGGCCATACGCAAGGCCATGCTCACCACCGAGAAAGGCGAAGACGAGTCGCTCATCTATCAGATTGTCGACCGTATCGAGCTCAAAGGCCCCGAACAGGCCACGGTGGAACAGATTCAGGACATGGTCGAAATCCAGTTGATGCAATCCTCCCGCAAAGAGGTTGCTAAAAAGTACATCGCCTATCGCGACAAACGCTCTATTGCCCGCAAGGCCAAAACCCGTGAAATCTTTCTGGAGATTCTCGAGGCCAAGAGCAACGATGTCACGCGCGAGAATGCCAACATGAATGCCGACACCCCTGCCGGCATGATGATGAAGTTCGCCAGCGAATCTACCAAACCCTTTGTCGACGACTATCTGCTTTCAGAAACCTCCAAGTGGGCCGTCAAGCAGAACTATCTGCACATCCACGACAAGGATTACTATCCCACCAAGTCGCTCACCTGCATCCAGCATCCGCTCGACCGCATTCTCAACGATGGTTTTGCCGCCGGTCACAGCGAGTCGCGTCCAGCCAAACGCATCGAGACGGCTTCGGTAATGGCTTGCATCTCCATGGAGACGGTTCAAAACGAGATGCATGGCGGCCAAGCCATTCCTGCTTTCGACTTCTACTTGGCTCCTTTCATACGCAAGACCTATATCGAAGAGGTTAAACATCTTGAGGAAGTAACCGGTTCCGACCTCTCGCAATACTATGAGCATCCCTTCGAGGACTATATCGAGACTTCTCTGGATGGCTTGGCCGGCGACGAACGCCTGATTCAGCATGCTGTCAACATGACTGTCCGCCGCACCCACCAAGCCATGGAAGCCTTCATCCATAATATGAATACCATTCATTCCCGTGGCGGCAACCAGGTGGTCTTTTCCTCCATCAATTATGGTACCGACACTTCGGCCGAGGGCCGCTGCGTCATACGCGAATTGTTGAAGTCCACTTATGAGGGTGTTGGAACAGGCGCCACGGCCATCTTCCCCATTCAGATTTGGAAGAAAAAACGGGGGGTGAGCTATCTGCCCGAGGATCGCAACTACGACCTCTATCTCTATGCCTGTAAGGTGGCTGCCCGTCGCTTTTTCCCCAACTTCGTCAATCTCGATGCCACCTTCAACCAGCATGAGAAATGGCGTGCCGACGACCCGTTGCGCTATCGCTATGAGGTGGCTACGATGGGCTGCCGCACTCGTGTCTTCGAGGACCGCTATGGCGAGAAAACCTCCATCGGCCGCGGCAACCTTTCTTTTTCCACTATCAATATCGTGCGCCTCGCCCTTGAGGTGCGCGAGATTGAGGACAAAAACGCCCGTATCGAGGCTTTCTTTGCCAAGCTGGATGCGCTGCTCGACATCACGGCCAAGCAGCTGATCGACCGCTACAATTTCCAAAAAACAGCCCTTGCCAAGCAGTTTCCTTTGCTCATGTCGAAACTGTGGATGGGGAGTGAGAATCTTCACCCCAACGATACCATCGAGTCGGTGATCAATCATGGCACCTTGGGCATCGGCTTTATCGGGTTGGCAGAATGCTTGATTGCCTTGGTGGGTCATCACCATGGCGAGAGCGAGGAGGCTCAGCAACTGGGCCTGCGTATTGTTGGCTATATGCGCGACCGCGTGAAGCAGTTCTCTGAGCAGTACGAACACAATTTCAGCGTGCTGGCCACCCCTGCCGAGGGACTTTCTGGCCGTTTTACCGGCCGCGATAGGAAGGACTTTGGCATCATCCCCGGCATCACCGATAAAATCTACTACACCAACTCCAACCACGTTCCTGTCTACTACCATTGCTCGCCCCGCCACAAGGCAGAAGTGGAAGGCCCCTATCACGACCTCACCCGTGGTGGCCATATCTTCTATGTGGAGATAGATGGCGATGCCACCCATAATCCCAAGGCCATCCAGAATATCGTCGATTTGATGGACAAGAACAATATCGGCTACTGCTCGGTCAATCATAACCGTAACCGTTGCATGGATTGTGGTTACGAGGATGCTCAGCCCAATCTGGAGAAATGCCCCCATTGTGGCAGTACCAATATCGACCGCCTTCAGCGCATAACAGGTTATCTTGTGGGAACCACCGATCGTTGGAATCGTGCTAAACTTGCCGAACTCAATGACAGAATCGTACATAAATAGTATTAGGTTATTGGACATCGTCCATGGCACATCCGTCGACGGCCCAGGACTGAGGACTTCTATCTATGGCGCCGGCTGTGCCCACCATTGCCCAGGTTGCCATAATCCTCAGTCTTGGGATCCGGCAGGGGGTGTCCTGCGCAATATCGACGAGGTGGCAGAAGAGGTGTTGGCCGAAGATCTGGATGTCACCTTTTCCGGTGGCGACCCTATGTTTCAGCCCGAGGCTTTCGTCCAGTTGGCCAAAATCATTCGCAATCATTCCACACATGATATCTGGTGCTATACGGGTTATCGTGTTGAACAGCTTCTGACCGATTCCCGTCGGCGTGCTTTGCTGGAGCAGGTCGATGTGTTGGTGGATGGCCCTTTTGTGCAGGGTCAGCGCGACTTGTCCCTCCTGTTTCGCGGCAGCTCCAACCAACGTCTCATCGATGTCCCTGCAACCCTCGCCCTGCAGCAGGTGGTCTTGTATAAACCGGTGGATGTAACCTACGAGTATGTCGCCAAACCTCGACAGGCGCTTCTTTCCTCTTCGTCGACAAAAACACCCGCCTTCTCTCTCCAAGAGAATAGGGCTTCGTGACCGTTTTTCATTTGAAGCGTGTTGGATTTGGAGATGCTCATCATCCAACAGTTCTTTTTTGGGAGATTCTATTAACCCTAACAACCGAGTTGGGATGAATAGAAGTTGCCATTTTTGTCGTTTTTTTTTAAGGTTTCCCACCGTCAATTGTTGAAAAAAGATACTTTTTTTCAAAAAAATGCGTTTTTATTATGCTATATCAGAAAAAAGTTGTAATTTTGCAAACTCAATAAGAGCGTGAAAATGAAGGCAAAATACGATACTACTATCCAGTTTAGTGGTTTAAAATCAGGGAAATACGAGTTCAATTATGTGTTGGATGGTAGCTTCTTCGAAGGCTTCGAAAACGAAGAATTACAAGATGGAAAAGTCGTTTTTGCAGTAAATCTGGAGAAAAATGATCGCTTATTGATGATAAAATTTACCTGGAAAGGTACAGTTAAGTCAGTTTGCGACCGATGCCTTGGGGAGTTGGAAGTTCCCGTAGAGGGAGAGCAGACTCTCTGCGTGAAGTTCAGCGACACGGAGACAAGTGAGGATGAAAATGTGGTCTATCTCCCCGAGGATGCCTACCAGATTGATTTGGCCCAATGGATGTATGAGTTCGTGGCTGTGAGCATGCCCATGCAACGTGTCCATCCCGAAGGCGAGTGCGACCCCGAAATGCTCAAGTTTATCGCCGATGAAGCTGATGAGCCTGAGGACGAGGACGGAGTGAGAGAGAGTACTAATGGTGAGACTGACCCCCGATGGGACGCGCTGAAACAGTTGTTGGAAAAATAAACAAAAAAAAATAATAATATGCCACATCCAAAACACAGATTCTCGCAGACTCGCACAGCGAAGCGCAGAACACACGACGCCCTGGAGAAAGCACAGCTCACTACTTGCAGCAACTGCGGAGCTCCAGTAATGTATCACCACGTATGCCCCGAATGCGGTTACTACCGCGGCAAACTCGCCATCGAGAAGAACACCGAGGCATAAGCCGATACATTTGGCACAGACAATACGTGAACTCCCCCAGAGGTAGTTCACGTATTTTTTTATCTTACAAGTTACGCGGATCTGCCCGCGGCGTTGCCATAGGGCTATTTGTTATACCCCTTCGGGCAATAATTGAGGTTGCCTGGTAGGGGGGGTGAAGACTATACGGATTCAACAACAATTGACAAGCTAATCAGTTTAACCATCCCAAATCTGTCAAGCGATTTCAGGAAAACACAGTAACAACCCTCAGCCTCCCTCCTTCGTCGAAAAACCACCGTTTCTCCGTTCATCCTTCGTTCGGCGGCCGCCGTTTGTTCGTCGGCGAGCGAACAAACAGTGGCCTTACCGACGAGCAACCGGACTCCACCCACCCCTTCGTTGCCACTCGACAAGTTTCTTCAGCTCCTCGGCGTCGTGCTTGCGAAATTGGTGACAGATGGCCTCTACAAGATTGGACAATTGGCCCTTGTTGCCTCCGGAATCAACCACCAAGTTGGCCATTTAGCCGCATAGTTCTAACAAATGAGGTCGAGATGCTAAAATTTAAAAACACCCACATGGGTGCCAAGTAGGGTAAAATACATCGGAATAAGGAGAAAAAACATAGTCTCCGAGGCCTGGGAGGGGATAATTTGAATGCATTCTGTCCCTTTGCCGAGGGTCGGCATATTGGGAGCGGTCTTATTGTTAATATAGTATTTCATTGTGTTTTTGCTTTTTAGGAGAAAAATGAAACATGAATTTTAACATTATCTTCCAATAGACAGTTTGGACAATTCGTTTTTCGGGTATTCCAACTTCTCTAATTATCTATATAATTAATTATATATTAGTTAGTTATATATAATATAAAGGGGATTTGGCATGCCATTTTTTAATTGGAAGAACTGTCTATTGGAAGAACGGGTCATCTTACATGCCCTTCTTCCCTATGAGGCTTGTGAGCGCCCAAAGAAATTCGTTGCCGACGGCACTAGCTGGTGATACCTGAGTTAGGGCAGCACCTCTTTCAGCTGCATACGGAGTCGGGATGTTGAGATACAAATACGCTCAGATGGGTACCTCGTAGGGGAAAAAGCATCATAAAGTGGGGTCATCGGAGGGTTTTGGAGGCCATTTGGGGTGGGATTTTGGACGACTACTGTCACTCGTCGGACGTTGGGAGTTAGAACGTCGTGTTCCTAACCG
>JAEEHQ010000056.1 GCA_016280915.1 Bacteroidales bacterium | reverse complement strand
CGTGCGGAAGGAGGGAGCAATGCGGTGCATTGTAACCGACTGACAATCGGAAAGATGCCGAAATAAGGGCAAAAGCGCTGAAAAATTTAAGTACACTCATATTAATTATTGTTTTTAAATGTGGAATTTATAGAACCCACCTTTAGTACTAAGTCACTTTCTCGGACAGTTGTTCAAACATCCCCTTTAGGGCAGGGCGCTTTGCAATCATCATACTGTGCAAAACAATGGTGCCAATCAGTTGCCTCGGGGTGGGGCACCCCACACGGCACTCCTGCTGTCTGGGGCACTCAAAAAGTCACAATCAAGATGTAGAAGTTACTACGGACTAATGAGCCTTGGCGTCAGCCTTTGCTTGGAACTGCTCGAAGTTGATGATGAAACGTTCGTGTTGTCCATGGCCGATGAGGCCGTGTTGGTCGTAGGCCTTCACCTCGAAGACGAGGCGACGGCGGTCGACCTCTACGAGGGTGCTGTCGCACCAGACCTGCATGCCCACTGGGGTGGGGGCGGTGTGTGCCACATTGACGAGTGTGCCGACGGTGCTTTCGCCTTCTTGGAGGAAAGGGGCGACGCTTTGGCAGCAGGTCTCCTCGATGAGGGCGACCATCATAGGGGTGGCGAAGACGTTAGCCAGGCCACTGCCCACATGGGCTGCGGTGAGCTCGGGGGTAACGATGCGTTGGAGATGTCCTTTGATGCCTGTGGTAATCATAAAATATAGAAATAGGGGGGATTAATGTCCGTAGTCGGCCAAGAACTTGATGCGCATGAGGCGGATTTCCTGTTCGGTGTAATCGTCGTCGTCGGCAAATTCGTCATAGGCCTCTTGCAGGTCGCCGCTCTCAGACTCGCGCCAGTACTGCATGAGCACGTCCTGGTGGTCCTGCTCGATATTGTCGTTGATGTAGTAGTCGATGTTGAGCTTGGTGCCAGAGGAGATGATGCGTTCCATCTCGCCCATCAGCTCGTCGAGGGTCATGCCTTTGCCGCGCGCGATGTCGTCGAGCGACTTGCGGCTGTCGATGGAGCGGATGATGTAGATTTTATTCTCGGACTTGTGGGCGGCGCTATGGACAACGATGTCCTGAGGACGTTCGATTTCGTTGTCTTCGACATAGGCCTTGATGAGGTCGACGAAGGGGCCACCGTACTTCTGGGCCTTGGCGATGCCGACTCCTTGGCAGCGGCTCAGTTCCTCAACATTGCAGGGGTACTGAATGGTCATGTCCTTGATGGAGCGGTCCTCGAAGATGACATGGAGGGGCAGCTTCTCTTTTTGGGCGATGGACTTGAGGAGGCTCTTGAGCTGGGTGTAGAGGGCCTCGTCGCCGGCTGCGGCAGCACCGGCAAGGGGGACAATCTCCTCCTCCTCGTCGTCGGCTGCAGAAGAGCTGAAGTTGTGGTCGCAGGTGACGAAAAGCTCGTAGGGTTTCTTGATGAACTTGTGGCCGGCGGGGGTGAGCTTAAGGACGCCGTACATCTCCACCTCCTTGGTAAGGAGTTTCTCGAAGAGGGCCTGACGGAGGACCGCCTTCCAGAAGAGGGCATCGTGATCCTTGCCCTGACCCCACTGTTCGAGGGTGTCGTGCTTGTAGACCTTGGTGTTGTTGTTTTTCTTGCCCATCATCACATCGACGATGTCTTGTGCCTTGAAGGCCTGCTTGGTGGCGAGGATTGTTTCGAGGGCATACTGCATCTCCTCCTTGGCGGGCAGTTTGGGCTTGGGGTGGAGACAGTTGTCGCAGTTGCCACAATTGTCTTGGTTGTAGTCCTCGCCAAAATAGCGCAACAGGTTGAGGCGGCGACAGGCGGAGGACTCGGCATAGCTGACCACCTCCTGCACCAGTTGGTTGGCCATCTCCTGCTCGGTGATGTTCTTGTCGGTGAAGAATTTGTAAAGCCGCTCGACATCATGTTCGGAGTAGAAGGCGATGCACTGGCCCTCGCCTCCGTCGCGGCCTGCGCGACCGGTCTCTTGGTAGTAGCCCTCGAGACTCTTGGGGATGTCGTGGTGGATGACAAAACGCACATCGGGCTTGTCGATGCCCATGCCAAAAGCGATGGTGGCGACGATGACGTCGACCTCCTCCATGAGGAACTTGTCCTGATTCTCGGCACGCACCTTGTTGTCGAGGCCGGCATGGTAGGGGAGGGCTTTGATGCCGTTGAGGGTGAGCATCTCGGCAAGGTCTTCCACCTTCTTGCGGGTGAGGCAATAGATGATACCCGATTTGCCCTCATTCTGCCGGATGAATTTGATAATCTCCTTATGCAGCTCGATGGTTTGGCTGGGTTTGGGCCGTACCTCGTAGTAGAGGTTGGGGCGGTTGAACGAGGAGACAAAAAGGCGGGCGTGCTCCATGCGGAGGTTCTTGATGATGTCCTGCTGCACCTTGGGGGTGGCAGAGGCGGTGAGGGTGAGGATGGGAGCCTGCTTGTTGATATGGTCGATGGCATCGCGCAGGCGTCGGTACTCGGGGCGGAAATCGTGTCCCCACTCTGAGATACAATGGGCCTCGTCGATGGCGAAGAAAGAAATATCGATTTGTTGGAGAAACTCGATGGTGTCCTCCTTTGAAAGAGTTTCGGGGGCGACGTAGAGCAGCTTGGTGCCACCCTGAAGGAGGTCGTCCTTGACCTCCTTGGTCTGTGCCTTAGAGAGGGAGGAGTTGAGGAAGTGGGCCACACAGTCTTGGCCGGAGGTATAGCGGACTGCATCGACCTGGTTTTTCATGAGGGCGATGAGGGGGGAGACGACAATGGCGGTGCCCTGGCTGATCATGGCTGGCAGTTGATAGCAGAGGGACTTGCCACCCCCGGTAGGCATAATGACAAAGGTGTCCTTGCCACTCAAAATACTATTGATAATGGCCTCTTGGTCACCTTTAAAGTTATCAAAACCAAATATTTCTTTTAACTTTGCGTGCAAATCTATCATAATCCAAAAAAAACATGTAATTTTGCAGCCCAAAGTTACTAAAAATATTTAAATTAGAGAAAAAAATCGGCCTTGAAGTCAAGTAAAGAAATACAAGATATTGCAATACACGTGATTGCAGATGAAAAAAAAGCTATCGAAGGACTGGAAAAATACATCGATTGCAGTTTTTCGGACGCGGTTGAAACCATTTTTGCAGCCTCGGGACGTGTGATTGTGACCGGCATTGGCAAGAGTGCCAACATAGCCATGAAAATAGTTTCCACCCTCAACAGTACGGGCACACCCGCCCTCTTTATGCATGCTGCCGATGCCATACACGGCGACTTGGGCATGGTGCAACAGGGCGACGTGGTGATATGTGTTTCGAAGAGTGGCAACACACCCGAAATCAAGGTACTGATACCCCTTGTAAAGAATTTCGGTAACAAACTAATTGCCATTGTGGGCAACGACGACTCGTTTCTGGCGCATGAGGCCGATATTGTGCTGAACACCACGGTGCCCCATGAGGCCTGCCCCAACAACCTGGCACCCACCAGCAGCACCACGGCCCAACTGGTGATGGGCGATGCGCTGGCAGTGGCCTTGATAGAATGCCGCAATTTCTCAGCACAGGACTTTGCCCGTTTCCACCCGGGTGGCGCCTTGGGCAAACAGTTGTATATGCGGGTGAGCGACCTCTACAAGCAAAACGAGAAGCCCCAGATAGCCCCCACGGCCACGATAAGAGACACCATCCTGGAGATGACTTCGCGGCGGCTGGGATGCGCCGTGGTGGTGGACCCCAAGCAACCCGACCAGGTGCTAGGCATTATTACCGACGGCGACCTACGTCGCATGCTCAAAGCCAACACCAAGGTGGAGGGATTGACGGCAGCAGACATCATGTCGCGCCACCCCAAATGCATCGAGGAGAGCGAATATGCTGTGAACGCCCTACACCTGATGCGCACCAACAGCATCACCCAACTGATTGTCACCAACAACCAAGGAGGCTACATGGGCGTGCTGCACCTTCACGACGTGCTGCGCGAAGGCATCATCTGATGGAGCTGGTTGGGAATTGCCGCCCAGCCGAACAATAAACTCTTAAGAACACATTATTGAACATGGAACTGAGAACTGAAAAAGTTGTGAAAATATATCGCTCGCGCACGGTGGTGAAGGAGGTGAGCGTGAATGTGCGCCAAGGCGAGATTGTGGGACTGTTGGGCCCCAACGGAGCGGGCAAAACAACCACATTCTACATGATAGTGGGCATCATCAAACCCTATTCGGGACGGGTCTTTCTGGACGACCAAGAGATTACCAAGATGCCTATGTACAAGCGTGCGCAGCTGGGGGTGGGATATCTGGCCCAGGAGGCTTCGGTTTTCCGCCAGATGACCGTGGAGAACAACATTATGTCTATCCTCGAGTTTCGCAAGGATCTGAACAGTAATCAACGACGCGAGAAATGCGAGTCGCTCATCCAGGAGTTTGGTCTGGAGAAAATACGCCACAGCAAGGGCATTCAGCTTTCGGGTGGTGAGCGGCGTCGCACCGAGATTGCCCGCGCATTGGCCAACGACCCTAAGTTTCTGCTGCTTGACGAACCCTTTGCAGGTGTCGACCCCATAGCCGTGCAGGACATACAAGACATTGTGGCACACCTCAAGGACCGCAACATCGGCATCCTCATTACCGACCACAACGTGCATGAAACTCTCAGCATTACCGACCGTGCCTACCTCCTCTACGAAGGCAGGGTGCTGCACCACGGCACGCCCGAAGAGATGGCCGCCGACCCCGATGTGCGCGAGAAATACCTAGGGCGCGACTTTGAGCTTCGCCGCGTGAAGACGAAAGCCATCGTTGGCTAAAACATTATTTCATCAACAAACAGGTACTACCAATCCTGCACAGTACGGGTCTTGAAAGGCATGAGGCGGAAACCCACCTGCACCATTACCATCGTAGGGTTGAGGGAGGTATAGTCGACATGCTGGGTGGTGGTGTTTTCCACCATCTGACCATAGACGCTATAGCGCACGGTGGTATTGCGGTCCCAGGTTAGAGGGCTGGCACCCAGCATATTGAAGCTGGCCCCGACGGTTATTTTCTTCTTGACGATAAAGCCGGCACCCAAACGGAAGGCAAAAGTGTTTGCCTTGCCGTAGATATGTATATCCTCATTGTTGTATTGCGACAGCTGCTGTCCGTCGCCCACCTGCCAGTTGTTGGTGGCGTAGGCCAAAGTCCAATTGGTGATGCGGCGCAGGTTGATGCCCGCCAAGGCCTCACCGTAGAGGTCGATGCCTTTGGCAACGGGGTAGGCGTAGCGCACGCCCATCATAATGGGAATGTTGCGGAACCGCGGCAGCTCCATCAAATATTTGTTGCAATCGCTGTAGCGAGTGCTATAGACATACTGGTAGTAGTCCTCCACATCGGCATTCACCCCGCTCTGCATATAGTCGGCATTCAGTACCACCTCCAACGAGGGGTGGAAAGGCATGGCATAGCTCAAATCCACACCAGCCACCCACCCCTTGCCGGCCCCTGCCAGCAACTGGTGCCCTTCTGAGAACATCCAGCCGTTGTCGCTCATGTGCGACTCGGCGTAAAAACCTTGAGGCAGCGTGCAGCCACCATGCAACCCCACATAGAACTGGGCATGCCCTGGTGCAGCCAGAGCCAAAAAGAGTATCAGTAACGAAACAAACCTGAGTTTCATAAGACAACTTCTATTCATTGCTTGCAGTTAAGGACACACAAAAACCAATAGTTGATAGTAAATAGTTAACAAACTATGAACTATCAACTATGAACAATCAACTATCAACTAACCACAGCGCTATGGGCATCCATTTCGGGGCTGATGCGCTTGACCATGCCTTGCAGGGCGGTTCCGGGACCCACCTCAATAAACTCGGTGGCACCATCCTTAATCATGTTCTGCACGGTGGCGGTCCAACGGACGGGCGAGGTGAGCTGCTTGATGAGGTTTTGTTTGATTTCCTCGGGGTTGGTCTGCGGCAGGGCGTTGACATTCTGGTAGCAGGGGCATACAGGGGTGTGGAACTGAGTCTTGTCGATGGCGGCAGCCAGTTCCACACGGGCAGGCTCCATCAGGGGGCTGTGGAAGGCTCCACCCACGGCCAAAGGAATGGCACGGCCTTTCAGCTCTTTCAGCTTTTCAGAAGCTTTGGCAACACCCTCCATGGTGCCGCTGATGACCAGCTGACCCGTGGTGTTGTAGTTGGCAGGAACCACCACATCGCCAGCAGCGGTAATCTCTGCGCAGACATCCTCTACCGTCTTGTCGTCCAACTTGACGATGGCGGCCATGGTGCTGGGACGCATCTCACAGCATTTCTGCATGGCGTTGGCACGGGCAATCACCAGGCGCAGGCCATCCTCAAAATCCATGGCACCCGAGGCCACCAAGGCACTAAACTCGCCCAAGGAGTGGCCACCCACCATGTCGGGTTTGAAACTTTCGCCCATATATTTGGCCAAGATAACGCTGTGCAGAAACACGGCAGGCTGAGTGACCTTGGTTTGTTTGAGGTCTTCGGGGGTACCGGCAAACATCAGGTCGGTAATTCTGAATCCGATGATATCATTGGCGCGTTCGAACATGTCGCGGCACTGGGCGTTGTTTTCATAAAGGTCTTTGCCCATGCCCACAAACTGGGCTCCCTGTCCGGGAAAAACGTATGACTTCATAGTCTTTACTCATTTGTGGGCCCTGTTGGTTGTTGCGCTTCCGTGGTGGTAGGGCCCTTTATCCACCCGGCGGCTTTTTGTTTACTTTTCTTTTTTAGCTCATTCACGTTCCTGCAATGTGGCCACGATCTCCCGCACCTTGATCAAACCCAATGCCAGGGCCGCTGCAACAGCTATGGCCATGGCCAACAATGCCTTCAGCCACCACACCATCTGGGGGGTGAGCAGGCTGAAAATAATTATTAATAACGTACAAACTACCATTTTTAGTATGTACCCCCTATTGGGACGCATGTTAAAAAAGCACAGAGCCACCCCTATCTGGGTTACCGCCATGAAACTCTGTGCCACAAGCGATGCGTAGGCCGAACCCACCACACCATAGCGCGGAATGGCTATTAGGTTGATGCCTACATTGATTGCCAAGGCTATGGCGGCCAAGAGGTTCAGCTGCTTCATCCGTCCCGCGGCGGTGAGCAGCGTGCCGTAGACATAGGTCATAGAAATGGGGATGATGCCGTAGATCAGTATGCCGAACACGGCAGCATATTCCTCGGCATGTTCATGGTAGAAAAGATGCATCAGCTGCCCAGCCAAAGAGGAACAAACCACAGCCGCCGTAACCGAAAAAAGCCACATCAGCGATGTGACCCACCAGGTGGTGGAGGACAACTCTTTAGAATAAGGAGCTGTGCAGCTGCCCGCGCTTGATTGAGAAGCATTCGTGTCGAGGGTCGAGACTTTTTTATTTTGAGGTTTGGTGAGACGGGCGTAGATGGGCAGCAGCGGCACACTCACCAAGTAGGCTATCATCGTCAGCGCGTCGAGCAGGCGGTAGGCACCGGCGTAGATGCCCGACAGATAGGCCCCCTTGCCCTCGGGTGCCAGATTAGAGAGCAGGATGGGGTCGATGCGGTTGTAGCTGGCCATCAGCAGCACCAGCAGGGCAAAGGGCAGGCTCTGCTTCATAATGGCCAAAGTGAATGGCCACGAGAAACGAAGTCTATGCCACCGCACCTTGCGCAGCAACACCACCAAGGCGGTGAAAGCCGTGAGCAGGTAGGCCACCGTTTGGGCGTAGACAAACCACTCTATGCGGAAGGTGGGATGCCCGGGCCACCACAGCAACGCCCCGCAAATGACTATCATCAGCAGGCGGTCGAGGATGCTGATGAGGCTGTCCCACCCAAAGAGCAGCAACCCCTCGAAATTACTTCTCAGATAGAGTATCAGCGAGTTGAGGAATTGGTTGAAGCTGAGGAGAGCCAACAGGTAGAACTGGCGCGAGCTGTAGCCCTGCAACCAACCCACCGTGAAGGTAACCACCAAGTAGAGTCCCAGCAGCATCACCTTGATGCTCAGGATGCCGCTCAGGTGCTTATCTATCAGCTTGGGGTGCTGGGCTATGTTGCGGGTATTGAAATTGGTGATGCCCATATCCAACAGGATGTTGAAGATATAGGCCATATTGAAAATGGCAAAGTAGAACCCATACTCCGCCACATCTACGGCATTCTGCACGCCCACCTCGATGCCCAAAATCCAAAAAGGCTTGATGAGCAGGTTGAGCAGCAGCACCCAAAAAAGTCCCGTTAGTAGCTTCTTCTGCATGATGGGTCTTCAGGGGGTTGATAGGTTATTGTTTTTTCTCATCCTTCGCTTCGCTGCCCATCTGAGGCATGGCTGTGGCCCCCGGCCTCAAGGTCCAATGCTCCTCCATGTCCCAGTTCTCGCGCAGCTCCAGCACTTTCTCAAAATAGACCACCTCCTCGGGCTGACGGCGCTTCCAGTAGTCGCCTGCCGTCCATGTGCCGTTGCTGTCTTGGTCATGCACGGCCCGCAGGGCATATTTACCGCCTTTCAGATGGTCAAAGGTAACCTTCTCGGGGCCACCGATGGGGTGCTGCCTCACCACATCGCCTTTTTCGTTCAGCAGCTGGATGAGCACCGGACGGGGTTCCCATGCCATCTGCAGGCTGTCGATCGTCATCACGATGTTGCCGTATTCCTCCACCTTGGTATATTCGGTAGCAAAGACCAGCGAGTCGCGATGGGTGCCACCGTAGATGTCGGTAAAACTCATGGCTGGCACGCTGAATTTATATTTCCCACCCGGTTTGCCTCGATAGTCTATCATGGCACGGTAATAACCCGTTGGAATGCAGGAATCTATCCACCTAATCCCACAGCGGCTGGTGGTGCTGTCCACCTGATTGAAAACAGTCACCAACGAGTCGGACACACCCTGGGCGATGCCCCTCACCGGCCGGTCAAAACCTATCCATAGGGTGTCGTAATAGGCATGCTTGGCAGCCACCTGCCCACGCAGCAGCCCCGCCCCCTTAGCCACGGCCTGGGCAGGCACTTTGCCAACCGTAGGCGTGTTCTTTGGGGCTCGGTAAGTCAGCTTCAAGGTGTCGCGGATATCCTTGTCGGTAAGCAGCAGGGTGATGGAGTCGCAGTTCTTATCCTGCGTCCAGACAGTCAATGTGTCATGCTTGGCATTGGCTTTTATATACAGCATGCGGCCCCCTGTGGTGTCTAACGGTCGCAGCTGGTAGTGTTCAGTCAAAGGCAGCACCGTCGACAACTTTATTCTGCCCTTGCCCTCCATCTCGGCCTTGCTCACCCGCTGCGCCTCTACTTTGTTAAGCGAGATGTGCAGCACGGTAGGCAAAACCCTATTCTCACCACTCAGCTCCGCTAGGCTGTCGCTCGGCCGAGTCAACGTGTCGTGCCGTATGCTGTCAACCAGATTGGAGTCCAACCTAGTGGAGTCCAACCGACTGGTGTCGGCCTTGGTGGTGTCTACGGGTGGTGGCATGTGCTGTGCCAGCACCAGGGTGTCGAGAAAAGCCACCGCCTCACCTGCTTTCAGCAGCAGGTTGTTGTCGCCGTCTTCAAAAGCCAGCACCCTGTAGCTACCCTCGCGCAGGTGGTTCATCTCAAATCGCCCTTCCTTGTCGCAACGGGTCATATACATCGGTTTCTCCTTGGCCACGATGCTGTCGCCCGCATGAAGCCTGTCTACCTTTTCGGCCAGCGTGCCGGTAGTGTCGGCCCTCAGCAGGCTGTCTAAATAAATGTTTTGTACGCTGTCGAACCGCGCCATCTGCTCCAAGCCAAAAGCAGCCACGGTGATGGCACCCTCGGCCTGATAGGGTCGGTGCGTCAACGCATCCAACACCTGGCCGCGAATGGTCATGCTGTCGATGCCGCTGCCTGTTGAGAAGACATACTCGAAACTGGCCAGCGGATTGCCCTCATTATAGTCGACAATGCCCTCCTTAAACTGGAAGAGGTAGGTAGTATTGGCACGCAGCGAGTCCTTGATTTTCACCACAACGGCGTGTCCTTTGGTAACATATTCGGGCTTGGTGTCCATCGGGGGCGACACAAGGATGTTCTTGTCGGCATCCTTCACGGTCACATACTCGTCAAAGAAAATCGCAAATTCGTTGGCGGTCCATTGGGTGGCGCCGTTCTCAGGCTCGGTCCGCAACACCTTTGGGGGCTCATTGTCCTTAGGGCCACCCGAAGGCATGCCAGCCTTGGCGCATCCGGCAACCGCCGCCGCCACCAACATCCCTATCAAAAAAAACTTATATCTCATCAAAAAAAAGTTTCATCGTCAGCTGCCATTATTGCATAACCACCCCTATTGCCCTCATCCACAACCCATTCAGCTCATCCCACACCCCAGCAACAAACTACAAAAATACAAACTTTTTTTTAAACAACAGAAACCCGCCTCGGTTGTGTCACACAGATTTTACTTTCAACGCTCAACGCTCATCTATTAACTCTCAATTCTCAACTCCATTCTTGGCAAATTGAAATCTCCGTTGCGGCAGATTTGCAATCTGACGCAAATTACTATAAGGATTTGCAATCCGAATACAATAATCCTTATTTAATTACCCGCAGGAAAAGTCCTCACAATTAGACAAATAATCTGCTCTCACCGCGCACAAAAATTTACTCCTAATTTACTCGTTAATTTACTCCGTATTTACCGGATTCGCCTTTAGGCGCAAAACATCATGCTGCTAAAGCAGAAGAAAGTAAATTGCCATAAATGCGGAGTAAATTTCAAGTAAATAAAAAAAACTCAGTTGCGGCAGATTTGCAATCTGACACAAATTACTATAAGGATCT
>JAEEHQ010000055.1 GCA_016280915.1 Bacteroidales bacterium | reverse complement strand
GTTGTTATAGACATAACTCACCCACGGCGAGAAACGGGGGCCGGTACTGGCTTTGAAGCCAACGGACAGCAGCTGGTTAAGGGGATTGCGACCATCGGTGACGATGTTGATAATGCTGCCGCTGGTGCCGTAGCGTGCCGAGGGGTTGCTCAACACCTCGATGCGCTTGATACTGGAGGCTGGCAGTGTCTTGATGTACTGCTTCAGTGCCTCGCCGTCCATATTCGAAGGGCGGTTGTTAATCCATACCTCTACGGCAGTCTTGCCACGGTAGGTGATGTTGCCCTCGGCATCCACCTCCACGCCCGGGGCATTCTGGAGGGCATCGCTGGCGGTGCCCGCTTGCACACTTGGGTCATCCTCCACGTGGTAGAAGGTCTTTTCGCCGTCGGCGCTGTAAAGCGGACGCTGAGCAGTGACGCTCACTGCTTGCAGATTCGTGGTGCTATAGAATAGGCTGATTGTGCCCAATGCTGTGTCGGGTGGCAGGCTGATTTGCTGCAAATAGGGTTCATAGCCGATGGCAGAGATACGCAGCAGATAGCTGCCCGTGTCCACAGGACTGAAACGGAATAGGCCAGAGGCATCGGTGGTGGTTCCTTGAACAAAAGTGCTGTCCTGTTGTCGTAGCAGCACGCAGTTGGTGAAAGGCAGCGCCTCGCCGGTTGAAGCATCGCGCAGACTTCCTTTGGTAGTTAGTTGTTGGGCTTCTGCCCCACCGATGGCACATGCCATCAGAAAAGTCGTCAGAATCGTTTTTTTCGTCATAGTTTATTAC
The DNA here is from genome assembly GCA_016280915.1 of Bacteroidales bacterium. Classification (GTDB taxonomy): domain Bacteria; phylum Bacteroidota; class Bacteroidia; order Bacteroidales; family P3; genus Colimorpha. The sequence continues at coordinate 11,157 of JAEEHQ010000055.1, read as the reverse complement.
GTTTTGCTATATCAATGGAACGCCTAAGTCGGCAAAAAACTACAGCCTTATAGAAAAGTCAGTATCTCCGAATTGGCGTTGCAAAAGTACTAACACCTTTACAATCAACCCCTACCCGAAGGAGTAAAAAGAATGTGCCTAATGAAAAACTACCCGAAAGGGTAGGGGTTGTGGCGGCAATAAATGCAGCGTGAAATCGTTATTATCCCATAGAAAAAAAGCATATATGCCTCAGATTGACGATTTCTTTATAGACAAAAACCGTGTGGACGGCATCACCGAGGAGGATTATGAGCGGGTGCAGCCCAAGATAGAGGCCGTGGCTGCTGCAGCACGGACAACCACCAATAGCATCTACATTATTGACTACCACAAGCGCAACTTTCTTTACTCTTCGGAGAACCCGATGCTTGCTCCTGTGGGGCTGAAGGATATGGGTTATTCTCTCTACCTCGACTATGTGCCAAAGGAGGAACAGGCGATGTTGCTCGAAATCAACCGTGCGGGTTTTGAGGAGTTCTCACGGATAGACTTGGCAAACAAGATGGAGTTTGTCATCAGTTACGACTTCCACTTTATTCAAAATGGCCGCAGCCGTATGGTCAACCACCGCCTTACGCCGCTGGCGCTCAACTCTATGGGACAGTTATGGCTTGCCCTCGCCTCCTTCTCGCTTTCGTCTCGCAAGCATTTTGGCAATGTGAGGATGTGGCGAGTGTCGGAAAGTGGAAATGGCATTGTGGGCAACCGCGATGTGCGAGAGTACTCATTGATTGATGGGAAATGGCACGACAGCACACCCATCGTCCTTACTGAAACAGAACAGCAATTGCTGATGATGTCGGCACAAGGCTACACCACTGAGGAGATAGCCACCCGTCTTTTCCGTACAGTCGACACGATGAAATATCACCGCAAGAAACTCTTCCGCAAGCTTGGCGTGGAGAGCATCAGCGAAGCCCTCGCCATGGTGATGAGCAGCAATGTGATCTGAAACGATTGAAATAGTGGACATATATGTCCGCCCATGTCATATTTTCATGCATTTGTCCTGTTCTTGTCAAGAAGTCCGTTTAGAAAGGCACTTTTTTTGAAGAGGGAAGTAGCTGCATTTGGCATTTTTTGCAATCGAAAATGAGCTGGAACCAGTTTTTGTTGTTGTGGAGAAAGAGAGGACCGTTGGGAAGTGTCTGTTTAGGGGTGGAAGGGTTCTTGCCTTGGAGACAGCTACCTAATTCGTAGCGTAGACAGTATTTGGTGGTCATCAGCGCCTTGCCTTCGTAGTTGAGTGTTTTTTCCAGGCCATACTCCAGCTCAGTCACGCCGTGGCGGCGGTAGAACTGCTCGGCTTTGTGGTTGAGGATATTGGCACGGTAGTCCAGTTGGGTCTCAAAATAAGGTGTTGTGTTGGCTTGCCGTTGGCTGAGAGGGGCACTTTTGCCTCGCTGGGCAAGGTGCTGAGAGATGCGTTCCTGCTCTAAAGCGGCAACAGCTTTACGCCGAAGGTCGTTGAGGATTGCTGTAGGCAGGAAGTAGGGCTGGACACAGCGGTTGACTATTTGGGTGGCTTGGAAGATGGTGTCGCCCAGTTTGCGTAGTTGTTTGTCGATTTGGTCGAGGGCACGTTGGTGATTTTGGGCTGTTTCTTTGGGACAGGTGATAGAGGCAGATGCTGAGCATCCGTCGCTATCGGTAAGCTGTATTTGCAGTCCGTCGGGGGTGTCGGAGAGTACTACAGTCACATCCACTTTGCGGCAGCTGGTACGTCCTTGTAGTTGTTTTTCAAAGGCTTGGTCGTTATTTCGCCAGAGTATGGTTCCTATGGTCAAACCAGTAGGAATGCGATTGGGTTGGAATGTGTTGCCTTGAACATGGTTGACTAGAAAGCCTTCCAGTTCTCCCTTGTCGTTGAAGAAACAGAGACCATCGCCAGGGGTAAGTGACTCGTGGCTCTTGAGCGTGATGCTGTTGTAGTTGATGTTGATGACAGATCCCAGCTTCTTGCCCAACGATTTCTGGGTGCTCATGGTGGCCATGGGTTTGCGCTCTTGCAGGAAATAGTCGGTAAATCCGCGGTTGAAAGTTTTTTCAAGGTCGGGCATGAAGTAGAACTCGGTATGTCCTGAGGAGGCTGGGCGGCAGTCGGTGCGCTGGGACATGATGTTGTCTAAGAGTTGACGGTAGTAAGCAGTAACGTTTTTCACGTAGCCCATGTCCTTCAAGCGTCCTTCTATTTTGAAAGAGGTGATGCCGGCATCAATCATTTCCTGTATGTGTTGGGCAGCGGAAAAATCTTTGAGAGACAGCAGGTGTTCTTTTTTGCGAAGCAGGTTGCCGTGGGAGTCGTAGAGGTCGTAGGTGGAGCGACAGGGCTGACTGCAGCAGCCGCGATTGCCGCTACGGTTGTTGATGTATTGACTTAGGTAGCATTGACCGCTGTAGCAAACACAGAGTGCGCCTTGGATGAATCCCTCAAGGTCTATGGAGGTGTTTTGACGTATCTCGTGCATCTGTTGAATCGAAGTCTCTCGTGCAAGGATGACGCGTTTGAAGCCGACCTTCTCCATGAATTGGATACGCTTGAGCGAAGCGTTGTGGGTTTGGGTGCTGGCATGGAGCTCGATGGGTGGCAGGTCGCATTCTAACAGGCCTAAGTCCTGCATGATTATGGCATCCACACCAATATTATATAGTTGATGAATCAGTTTTACAGCCTCCTCTACCTCATTGTCGAAAAGAAGTGTATTTACGGTGGCAAAAACCTTGGCATGATAGAGATGGGCATAGCGGGTAAGCTGTTCCAACTCCTCAAGGCTGTTGGCAGCGGCCACACGGGCTCCGAAATTGGAAGCACCAATGTAAACGGCATCGGCACCATGGTTGATGGCTTCACGGCCTTGGTCGTAGTTTTTGGCAGGGGAGAGGAGTTCTAGATACATGGGTTCAGCTATTTTCTTCTTTTTTAGTTACTTTATGTATTTCGTGGTAGCCTAAGTCGTAACAGTATTCTTTCCCTTTCTGGGTTTTGAAGTAGGCACGAGATTCATCGCCGGAATTGAGGGTTTCAGGGGTGTAGAAGGTGAGGGTGGAGTTATTGATTTCCTTGCCACCTAACATGGCTGTGGCGATGGGATAGAAACCATGCACCTGATAGGGTTGGCCTTTGGGGTCGGCAAAGATGAAATTGTTCACCCAAGTGGCAAAATCGATGAGGTTGAGTTTGGCATTCAGCTTGAGCATCACGATATTGCCGTTGCGTTCGATGGTGGGAGTTGGTATCTGGGATGAAGTACCTTCAGCAATATCTTCGATGAATTGGATGGTTTCTTGCACTTTCTCATCGCTCATATCCATCACCTGCAGCACACGGAACTCACCTTTGGGGTGGGTCTCTTCAAAGGGAACAGGGGCATGCTTCAAGGGGTCGCGTTTACTTTTAATAAACAGCAGTATGGATAGAAGTGCAACGACACCAATGAGAATTGTAAAGAACATAAAAGGTGTTATTTTAGGGTAGAGACTAACTTATTTTAATGAGGGCATCGCGTATTTCATTCTCATCCACGGCTATGTCTATCACGGGGGCACCGAGTTCCTGCATTAGCACGCAGCGGATTTCACCTTCGGCATTTTTTTTATCTTGACGCATGTAGGCGAGAATAGACTCGGTTTGTTTGAGGGTGTAGTGGGGCAACTGCACCAGCTTTGCTGCCACTTGGCAGTAGCGGTCGAGGTGTTCTTGTGGCAGACCCAGTTTCTTTACCGAGAGGTAAAGGGCGCAAACTATACCCACGCCCACAGCCATGCCATGGTTGAGGGGTTGCTGGTCGGGTTGATGACTGAAAGACTCAATGGCGTGGCCGAAGGTATGGCCAAGGTTGAGGATATGGCGTATGCCTTGGTCTTTGGGGTCGGCTTTCACCACAGCACTCTTGATTTCAGCGCAGGAGGCAATCATGTCGGGCATGACCTCAAAGGTGCCACCAAGGAGCATGTCGCAAAGTGTCTGATACTGTTCGGGATTGCCGATGAGGAAGGTCTTTAGCATTTCGAAAATGCCGTTGAAGAGTTCATCGTCGGGCAGGGTGTTAAGGAAAGCAGGTTCTATGCAGGTGATTGTGGGCTGGTGGAAGAACCCCACCTGATTCTTGCTGCCGCCGAGGTTCACGGCAGTTTTGCCTCCCAGAGCGGCATCGACCATGCCGATGAGGGTGGTGGGGATATTGATGTAGCGGATGCCCCGTTTAAATCCGGCAGCCACAAAGCCACCAAGGTCGCTCACACAACCACCGCCGAGATTCACTAAGACGGACTCTTTGTCTGCACCACTTTCCAACAGAGTCTCCCAAAGCTGTTGGGCGATAGTAAGGTCTTTGCATTCTTCGCCCACGGGTACCTCCATAAATTCGGCTTCTTGTATGCGTTCCACGCTGGTTATTAGTGGAGCGAGGCAATGGCTGTAGGTGTTCTCATCGACTATGATGAAGAATCGTGCGTGGTTGAAGGTGTTTCCGCTGAGAATGCGGTTGAGACGGCTGAGAGATGAGGTGTGGGATGGGAGGATGTTTCGCATAATAAGGTTATGGATTATTGAACAATCAGTTGGGCAGTAGTTCGGGAGCGTTGTTGAAGTAGAACGGGACGGCCGGCAACAATCTTGTCGATGATTTCTTGTGTGTAGTAGCGGATGGTAATAAGCCGCAAGCCGCGATTGTAGCGGAGGTGGAACTGGTTGGAGAGTTTCTCCTGCAGTTGAGAGAGAAGCATTTCGTTGTCATCGATGCAGATAGAAAAGCTCAGGGCAGAGTTCTGCATCAGGTTCACGCGGATGTTCAATTCTGCCAAGGCGGCAAAGATGGTCTGTAGGTTGTCCTCAGCGATGAAGCTGAAGTCTTTGGGCAGGACTGAGAGCAAAGTTTGGTTGTGTTTGACAATATAAAGAGGTGTGAGGGGTCGGATGGTCTCGAAGGGACCTATTTGGGAGCCGGGAGCATCGGGGGTAACAAAGGACTTGATGTCCAGCACGATGTTTTTGTTTTGGATGGGTTTTACCGTTTTGGGATGGATGACGCTGGCACCATAGTAGGCCAGCTCGATGGCTTCGTTGTAAGGTATCTCCTCTATCTTGACTGTGTCGGGGAAATATTTGGGGTCGGCATTGAGAAAGCCGGGCACATCTTTCCAAATAGTCATGCTCTCAGCATCGAGACAGTAGGAGAGGATGGAGGCGCTGTAGTCGCTCCCCTCCCGCCCCAGGGTGGTGGTATGTCCGTCACAGGTGCCTGCTATAAAGCCTTGGGTGATGAATGTAGTGGTGCCGTTGAGTTGCTCTATGAACTTTTGTGCTGCTTGTTGGGTAAGTTCAAAGTCCACGATGCCTTCACGGTAGTTGTGATTGGTGCGGATGATTTGGCGAACGTCGACCCACTGGTTGCTGATACCGATGGAGTTGAGATAGTGGCTGATGATGGTGGTGGAGATGAGCTCACCGAAACAGACTGTCTGGTCATAGTCGTAGTTGTAGTTGGTGGGCTTTTGGGCACATTGTTGCGACAATTGGTCGAAAAGTTGGTCGAAGTCTTGATAAACCGGATGGCTGGGGTCGCCGAAGAGTTGACTAATAATCTGAAGGTGGTAGTTGCGGAGTTCTTCCAGCATGAGGGGGTGTTCGGCCTTGGGACGCACACCAGGGACCAGCTGTTCCAGTCGGTTGGTGGTCTTACCCATGGCGGAGACCACAATCATTAGTGGATGGCCAAGATTTTTTTTGACGATGGCGGCCATGTTGCGCACAGCCGATGTGCTATTGACGGATGCCCCGCCGAATTTGAAGACTTTCATTATTGTTTATCGGATAATGCGTTGTAGGTCACGCTTGGTGTCTTTCTCCTTGATACTCTCGCGTTTGTCATAGAACTTCTTACCTTTGGCAAGGGAGATGAGCAGTTTGGCGTAGCCTTGAGGATTGACAAATAGTTTGACGGGCACGATGGTGAAGCCACGCTCCTTGATTTTGTTCTGGAGTTTGCGTAGTTCGCGCTTGTTGAGCAACAGTTTGCGGTCGCGCTTGGCGGCGTGGTTGAGATAGGAACCGAAACGGTACTCCGAGATATGCATACCACGCACAAAGAGCTCGTTGCCGATAAAAACGCAGTAGCTGTCGGTGAGGTTGGCTTTGCCGTCGCGGATAGATTTGATTTCGGTGCCGGTCAACACCATGCCGGCTGTATAGTCGTCCAGCAGAAAATACTCATATTCCGCTCGTTTGTTTTTAATCTCTATGATATTCTTTTCTTCCATATCAATAATCATTAACGTAAAAAAGTCTTTTTTATTTGATAGCGGGCGAAAAAAGTATGGGGGTGAAAAAGACTTAGTGGGGTGTGTGTTTCCTCAGAGACATTTCTTCTGCGAAGAGTTGGTTGCGGTAGTCGTTGAGGGTGGGGATGGGGTCGGTGCGGAAGTTGACAGGGAGGCTGGAGGAGGGGAGTCGGTAGTTAGGGTTGCTTTTGAGGAATTGGAGGATGCGGAGGCCATCGACACGCTCGGTGCAGGCATGGACGAAAAGACTGCAAGATTTGAAATTCTTGCGCAGGGGCTGCCAAAGGCAGTCGGTGGCAAGCTGATGGCGTAGGAAGTCGCTCATGGGTGTCTCGATGTCTGCATTATAGAGAGCGGGGAAGAGATTGTAAGTGGCTTGGATGGCTGCAAAACCGTCGGGGCGGTAGAATGGATAGCTTTCATCCATATCGTCAACGCCACGTGCAATGGCAGGGCCTGTGCCAAAGGGCACACGGTTGGAGAGCCTTCCTTGGGGTTCTACCACCATGTTATGAGCACAGTAGGGCTCTACAAACTGACTGATGAGAGAGCCTGTTTTGGCAAATTTCTGTAAGAGATAGAAGTCTTCACCACCTTGCAGGGGCGTGATGCCGCCCACGCGCCGATAGGACCAAAGGGGAAAGGCGATGGCACTTCCTAAAGCCGTGAAGGCGTATGGGCTGCCGATATGGAGCAGATGAAGCAGATAGTGCCGCATGTAGCATTCGTAGCGGAGCATGGGACGGTCGAGTGCATCGTTGCCGCTCAGGGGATGGTAGTAAGGAACGCTGAAGGCACTACAATGGGGATAGGTGTTGAGGGTGGACAGGAGTGCCTCGAAGTAGTCGGGGGGGAAATCGGTGTCGGCATCCAGGCTTACCACCACCTCGTTGTCGTCGTGAGAATAAAGGATTTCCTCAAACATAACCTTTCGGGCCCACCCCACCCCTCTCTTCTTTCCGCTCCAGCCTAACCCAGCAGAGCTGCGGTCAATGACCACCAAGTGGAGGTCTTTGACATGGCTGAGAAATTGTAGGCACAATTGGTTTTCCTCATACCCCATTCCGCCTTCGACATTGTTCACGCAGCAATAGAGGGTGAAGTGGGGGAACGTTTGGCGACGTAGGCGGTCAAGCAACAAAGGAAGGTTTTGAAGCTCGGCCAGCATGGGCACAGCCACAGAGATATGAGAGTAGGGAGCCATTGGCTATTGCTTGACTACCTTCACCGGATGACCTTCAACAGAAATGACATAGACACCTGAAGGTCGGTCGGATAGATTATAGTGGTAGACCTGCGTAGGAGTGGCCACTGTGATAGGCCCTCGGGTGGGATTGGGGTAGGTACGGTATTGAGCAGCTGTGGTAGCTTGTATTCTATCGGTGGTGGTGTTGATAGTGAAAATCTCTTTGATGTAATTGATAAGGGCGTGTGATTGACAGTCCCAATAGTGGCGCAGATAGTCGGTAGAGAGCGTTTTGGAGGTGGAGAGCTCCATGGTTAGTTCGCGCACACCACAATAATAATTAAAATAGTCTTGACGGCCGTTGTGAATGACGTACCAGTCGCCACCATTGATGTAGCCGTTGTTGGAGACATCGCGGAAACGCCAGTTGTCGAACATACGACAGGTGTCAACAAAGCGTTTGCATACCTCTTTCCACCAGGAGGCATGGTCGTTGAGGAGTTCGTATGAGGTGTAGCTGTCCCACGGGTAGTTCATTACCTCGCTGCCGCCATGCAGATTGGCACTTAGTAGGAAATGATGGTTTTGCACATAGTTAATCATGGCTATGTTCTCTACTTGCAGGGAGTCTAGCGGGTCGGTGCCGAAGGGGTCGGGATAGTTGCGGTTGAGGTCGATATAGTTAGCATTGTAGCGCATCGATCCGACGACGGTGTGGTTGCCGCTGTGGTAGGTGCCGTCTGGGTTAGAGAGAGGGTTAATGTAAACGCGCACTCGGTCGAGGAGGTTGGTGATGTCAGGCGAGCTGCCATAGCTGCTCAGCAGGGTGTCGCAAAGGCGTAGCATCAGGTAGAATCCGGTTACTTCATCGCCATGCATAGTTGAGCTATAGAAAAATTCTGGACGGCCACTGGTGTCGCCTATGCCTGTGATGGCCAGCGAGAGAATGAGGCGGTTCTGCACCGAGGTGCCTATGGTGTCGAGCCTGCAGAGGGTAGGGTAGTTTTGGACAAAACGTTCCATCATCTCTATATATACCTCGTAGGTGGGATAGCGGTCCCAGGAAGCCATTTCGTCAAGGTTCGTGGCCATATTGACAACCTTGGGTGCTAAGGTGTCAGGAATTGGTGGGAAGGCATCCGGACGCGTTTTTTGTGCATGCATAGTGGTTACCATGAGTAAGGACAAGAGGAGGAGAGAATGGCGTTTCATCATTTTGTGATAGGGTTTATAGCATATTTATATTCAGTTCTTTTTCAACAGTCTTGAAGAGTCTGACTCTCAATAATGATGCGGAAGTTAAGCGCTAAGCAAGTCTGTTTGCCTTGCCGCGATGTAGCACCTTTTTGCAGAAACCCCAGACAAACAAAGTGAAGTCTGGGGTTATTATTATTCTGTTACATGGCGTTTAGGAGAGAGGTGGTCTCAACCAGAAACGCTGATACTTGTCAACTCTTAGAAATGCGTCTCGCTTGGGTCGTGTGGAATTCCGGTCTTGCGAACCTTACCCGGTGCCTGTGGTTTCTTGGGACGACTGATTCGGTGGGCAGGTTTCTTGGCGCGAGGCACATATTTCACATCGCCGTCGCTGTTCACTTCTAAGCCGTATACTTTTCCGGTGCTGAGGTTGACCTTGATATGCCAATAGTGACCGCAGCCTCCTTCGGTTAGGACAATGTCCTGCGTTAGGCGGTCGCCGATATTCTCATCCCACACGAAGTTCACCCATACAATGCGGCAGCCCGTGAGGTCGGTGAAACCCACATACTGGCGCTCATATTTGCGTATATGCTCGTCGATGACGGGGCACATGCCCTCTTGATTGATATGATAGCGGTTCACATAGGCGAGTCGTTTTTGTATGAGGCGCTCGGCTTCGGCCACGTCCTCTTCGGTAGGGGTGTAGCGGCCGTCTTGATTCTCAATGGTGAAATCGACGTCCCAGCTCTCGCTGAAGTTATAGCCGTGGTAGTTGCTGCCGTTTATTTCCTCATAGTCCCAGGTTTCCACGGGGACCACATAGTCCTGAGCGTTGGTAAGGCCGCAAAAAGCCATCACCGCTGCCAATATCATTGCTGTTTTTTTCATTCTCATCAAAAAATTTAAAATTGAGCCACAATAATAACTCAAAAATCGTTGCAAAAGTACACAGAATTTATAAAATAGACAAAAATTTTTTCGGTATCAGAAAAAAATCCTATATTTGCAATTTGTTATAGAGGGTGATACGAAAGTGAGAAAATAAGTTGAAATGACTAATAAACAGACGTTAAGAACGCATTTAGAATAAAAAATAAATAAAAAAATATTTCACTATGAGCAAATTCATATCTGTAAAAGAAGCCGCCGACAAAATTCAGGACGGCATGACTGTCATGGTGGGCGGATTCCTTGGTGTAGGAAACCCCATCGCTTTAATCGACGCACTTGTGGAGAAAGGTGTGAAAGACCTGACCATCATATGCAATGATACTGCCTATCCTGAGGTAGGAGTAGGCAAACTCATCACCAATCATCAGGTCAAAAACCTCATCGCCACTCATATCGGTACCAACAACAACACCATCGACCAGATGAATGCCGGCACTCTCCATGTCACCCTCCAGCCCCAGGGAACCCTGGCCGAGCAAATTCGTGCAGCTGGCGCAGGCCTGGGCGGTGTGCTCACCACCACTGGTTTGGGCACCGTGGTTGAGAACGGCAAGCAGAAAGTTACCGTCGACGGTGTCGAGTACCTGCTCGAGAAACCCGTCCGTGCCGATGTGGCCATCATTGGTGCCAACATCAGCGACGAAATGGGTAATCTGGTCTACAAAGGCACCTCGCAGAACTTCAGCCCTATGATGGCTACCGCTGCTGACATCGTGATTGTCGAACCCCAAGAAATCGTCCCCACTGGCGACATTGCCCCTGAGGTGGTTAAGACCCCCGGTATCTTCGTTGACTATATTATTAAGAAATAACAAACATTTTTTATGGCTATCACTTCTATGCTCCGCGTTCGTATGAGCGCAAAGGACGCCCACTACGGCGGCAATCTCGTCGACGGCGCCCACATGGTCCACCTCTTTGGCGACGTGGCCACCGAACTCCTCATTAAGCAGGACGGCGATGAAGGTCTCTTCTGCGCCTACGACATGGTTGAATTCAAGGCCCCCGTCTATGCAGGCGATTACATTGAGGCCTATGGCGAGATTACCCATGTTGGCAACACCTCCCGCAAGATGAAATTTGAGGCATATAAGGTCATCCGCACCCGTCCCGACATCAGTGCCAGCGCTGCCGAAGTTCTGGAAGAGCGCGTCCTCGTATGCCGTGCCACTGGCACCTGCGTCACACCCAAAGAGTGCCAACGCTATAACAAGTAAGGCTCTTACCAGCCTGCTAAGTGAGAAGTGAGAAGTGCCATGCCGCTCTTGCTTCTCACTTTTCTTTTCAGGTGGGTTCTATAAATTGCTTTCAATCGATTTTGTTCTTATTTCGAGCAGATTTCCGTGCGGAAGGAGGGCGCAGCGTTTCGCAAAGCGAGCGCAAAAGATGCTTGTGTCTTTTGCCGAGCCAAAGAAACGTCAGCGAAGCTAATGCGGTGCATTGTAACCGACTGACAATCGGAAAGATGCCGAAATAAGGGCAAAAGCGCTGAAAAATTT
>JAEEHQ010000054.1 GCA_016280915.1 Bacteroidales bacterium | reverse complement strand
TGTCTCGGTATAGGCGTTGTGGGTGCCGTAATGGATAGTAAGATGCAGGGTGTCTGTGCTTGGGCAGTTGTCGGAGTTTGTGTAGTCGTGGATGTATTCTCCTGTGGTGTTGTATTCGTTGCCATGCCAGGGCGAGCTCCCGGAGGTGGTCTCTGTCCCGGCACGGCGTGCGCCGGAGAGGATGACAAGCAGAAGGGTGTCGGTGCTGGGTGTGCCTTGGGCGTTGGTGTATGAATAGGTATACCGTCCAGAAGTGGTGTAGGTGGTGCCGTGCCAGGTATAGGCCGCGCAGGCGGTGGCTCTTACTATATTATGGCTGCTGTAGTTGATGGTGAGGTGAAGGGTGTCGGTGCTGGGACAATTGGAACCATTGAGGTATGAGTAGGTGTAGTTTCCTGAAATGGTGTAGGTCGTGCCATGCCAAGTATAGCTGTCGATTGCGGTTTCATTATAGGTATTATGGGTGCCATAATGGATAGTCAGATGCAAGGTATCGGTACTTGGGCAATTGTCGGAGTTGGTGTAGTCGTGGGTGTAATCCCCTGTGGTGGTGTAGTCGTTGCCATGCCATGTGTAGCTCTCGCAGGCGGTTTCTGTATAGGCATTGTGTGTACCGTAATGGATAGTCAGATGCAAGGTATCTGTGCTCGGACAGTTGTCGGAGTTGGTGTAATCGTAGGTGTATTCCCCCGTAGAATTATACTCAAAACCATGCCAGAGATAACTCTCGCAAGATGTTTCGGTATAGGAATCGTGGGTACCGTTATGAATAGTAAGATGCAGGGTGTCTGTGCTTGGGCAGTTGTCGGAATCGGTATAGTCGTGGGTATATTCTCCTGTGGTGGTGTAGTCGTTACTATGCCATGTGTAGCTCTCGCAGGCGGTCTCGGTATAGGCATTGTGGGTGCCATAGAGGATGACAAGCAGAAGGGTGTCGGTGCTGGGTGTGCCTTGGTCGTTGGTGTAGGAATAGGTATACCGTCCAGAAGTGGTGTAGGTGGTGTTGTGCCAGGTATAAGACTCACAGGCGGTTGCACTTATTATATTATGGCTGCTGTAGTTGATGGTGAGGTGCAGGGTATCGGTGCTGGGACAATTAGAACCATTGATGTATGAGTAGGTGTAATCTCCTGAAATGGTGTAGGTCGTGCCGTGCCAAGTGTAGCTGTCGATTGCGGTTTCGTAATAGGTATTATTGGTGCCGTAGAGGATAGTCAGATGCAAGGTGTCGGTACTCGGACAGTTGTCGGAGTTGGTATAGTCGTGGGTGTATTCCCCTGTAGTGGCGTAGTCGTTGCCATGCCAGAGATAACTCTCGCAAGATGTTTCGGTATAGGAATCGTGGGTACCGTAATGAATAGTAAGATGCAGGGTGTCTGTGCTTGGACAGTTGTCGGAATTGGTGTAGTCGTGGGTGTATTCTCCTGTGGTGTTGTATTCGTTGCCTTGCCAAGTGTAGCTCTCGCAGGCGGTCTCGGTATAGGCATTGTGTGTGCCGTAGAGGATGACAAGCAGAAGGGTATCGGTGCTGGGTGTGCCTTGGTCGTTGGTGTAGGAATAGGTATACCGTCCAGAAGTGGTGTAGGTAGTGCCGTGCCAGGTATAGGACTCACAGGCGGTTGCACTTATCATATTATGGCTGCTGTAGTTGATGGTGAGGTGCAGGGTGTCGGTGCTGGGACAATTAGAACCATTGATGTATGAGTAGGTGTAGTTTCCTGAAATGGTGTAGGTCGTGCCATGCCAAGTATAGCTGTCGATTGCGGTTTCGTAATAGGTATTATGGGTGCCATAATGGATAGTCAGATGCAAGGTGTCGGTGCTTGGGCAGTTGTCGGAGTTGGTATAGTCGTGGGTGTATTCTCCTGTGGTGGTGTAGTCGTTGCCATGCCAGAGATAGCTCTCGCAGGCAGTCTCGGTATAGGCATTGTGGATGCCGTGGAGGATAGTCAGATGCAGGGTGTCGGTGCTCGGGCAGTTGTCGGAGTTGGTGTAATCGTAGGTGTATTCTCCCGTTGAATTATACTCAAAACCATGCCAAAGGTAGCTCTCACAGGCAGTTTCGGTATAAGCAGTATGCGTGCCGTGGAGGATGACGAGCACCAGGGTGTCAACGCTAGGTGCGCCTTGGTCGTTGGTGTAGGCGTAGGTATACCGTCCTGATGAAGAATAGGAGTCTCCATGCCAGAGATAACTCTCACAGGCGGTTGCATATTCGATATTGTGACTGCTGTGGATGATGGTCAGGTGGAGCGTGTCGGTAGATGGACAGCCAAAATTGTTCTGATAAGAATAGGTGTAGGTGCCCGATAGGGTATATACCGCACCGTTCCATTGGAGGCTGTCGGTGGCTGTGATGTGGAAAGCCTGGTGGCTACTGTGATGAATGATAAGGTGCAGGTAGACAATACTGTCGCACCCCACCGAGTTGACCAAAGTGACGGTGGGCATATTGGTACTCTCAGTATAATCATTACCTTGCCAAGAAAAGCTATTGCAGGCGGTAGCCTCTTCGATGGTTGTGCTGACAGGGTGAACGACAAGGTGCAGGTGGGAGATGGTGTCGAAGAAGCCATTGTGGGTAGTGTCTTGATAGTTGCCCGAAGAAGCAAGCAGGCGACCATGCCAATGGATTTCATCCCCCTGACAGATGGTAATGGTATCAAACAAGTCGATGGTACGCTGAAAGTTACCAATACTTTTCGACTCGGCGACTCCTCCTCGCGGATGCCCAATCTCGTCGATGGTGTCATATTGGGTAGGAAAAAACACCTGATTGTTTTTGTTGCTAATCCAGTTGGCACCATTCCAGTAGGCCGACTCCTGCTGCGCCCTATCAATAGAAACCGCCACCCCGCTGTTTCCCACATAGTTGCCCAACAATGGGGGATAGACAAGATGTTTTACGTTCTTCACATAAGCCTCTGTTGCTATGGGTTTGCCGCTGATGTCGGTCAAGAATTGTGGCGGGAGCAGTTGCATGAGGGTGTTGGAGCTACTATCGGCAAAAGTGCCTTCGGTTGAGTTCCAGATATTATGGTGGGCGCGGATGCTGTCGTTGGAAAAGATGTCGTTAGGGTTGCTTGCGGCCAGATTGTCCATAAACAAACAATTGCAAAGCTCCAAGTGGGTCTCCCCATTCAGGGCACCGCCACCATCGGTAGCGGAGGCCTCATTGTAGATAAAATCGCAGTTGGCCACAATATCGGCCGAAGTCCTGTCAACGCCATAGGAGGAATGGATAGCACCGCCCTGAGTGGCTTGGTTGTAGTAAAAGGAGCAGTTGGCAATGACAGCACAGGAACTGTCGCTGTCGTGCAAGATGCCGACGGCACCCCCATCCCCGCCGGAGGAGATATTGTCTGTGAAGCAGCTGCGCAGGACGGATAGGTGGATTGTGTCGGCATAGTCGCGATGAAAAATGGCTCCGCCATCACTCGGTGCCGCATTGTGATGAAAGGCACAATTCTCGATGGCCAGGTGGCCCTCCATGGAAAAGACAGCACCACCCAGAAGCGTGTTGGGCAAAGGAGAGGGATTGGAGGGGATGGAATTGCTGTCGAAACTGGTGTTGCGAATGGTGGTGTAGGAGTTGACCGTTTCCAATGCGCCACCTCGGTTTAGGCTGGTGTTGTGAAGAAAAGAGCAGCTGTCTATCTCGACGGAGGACAGCTCCAACTTCACCGCCCCACCCCAATGGCCCTCATTCTGGATGAACGAGCAGGATTTGATGATGGCATCGGTTCGGATGCAGTAGATTGCCGCACCGCCATACTGCTGCGACGCGGTGGCCGTGGCCACGTTGCCGCGGAAGGTGCAGTTCTCTAAACAGAGGACTGCCTGACGACTGGCCGTACCGCGACTGGAGATAGCGCCGCCGTTGAAACCCGAGAAGTTGGTGTCGAACTGGCAGTTGCGGGCGATGAGGGTGGCGTTGTTGCACAGGATGGCTCCGCCTTGGCGCACAGCTTCGTAGGCGAGGGCCATATCGAGGTTCTGGAGGGTGAGCTGGGCGTAGATGATGACGTAGAAAAGGCGGCTGCTGTTTGCCGAGGTCAGCCGTATCCGTCCGCCATTGGGACCGAGGTTGGTGCCATCGATGGTACAGGTGTCGTGGTTGAGATTGATGGAACCGGTAAGGCTGATGGTATTGCTGCAGGAGCTGGGCAGGTTGAAAGTGATGACATTACCGCAGGTGCCCGTACGGGAGTAATCGACCGCTTCGCGCAGCGAGATCAGGTTGTCACTATCGTCCACCACATCCAGATTGGTAGTCACCATGGTGGATGGAGTTTCCTGGGCTTCACCCACCATGGGAAACAATAATAGAATGAGAGTTAGTAGTTTATACAGTTTTATTGGCACGGCGCAGCTTTTTACCCGATGCAAATATACTACTTTTTTGCAAATAATCAACAGTTGCCATAGATAATTAAGAAAGGCGGAGGAAAGTTTCTTTTCAAAGACACCCGAAAAAAAAACGCTCTAGTTTGAATTATGACTGATTTTTTGAGAGCGCGTCCATTCAGGACGCTTTGAAAAATGATGTTTTGAATGCCCCAGACTGCGTTCCTTATCTGGGGTTATTGAGATTCAGCCTTCGAGGCTGTTGAAAAATCAGTCAGATATATCATAAGATCCACTAGCACTGCTAGGTTGAGTAAGATGATACCGCCATGGGTGGGTGAGTGGTTGCTTTACTGCTGGGGCAGGTAGGCGTCGGGGCCGAAGAGTTCTTTGGCGTAGGGGGTGAGGGGGATGTGCTTGGAGAGCCAGAAGATGGGGAGGACGACACTTTGGATGCCGGTGGCGTAGGGGCTCACGTCGTAGAGCTGGTAGACGAGGGTGATGGTGCTGCGGGTGGAGTCGATGTAGAAGTCGGCAGGCACAGGCAGGGAGGGGGCTTGGCGGAGCTCGTCGTAGAGGTTGTTGAAGGTGGGTTGGTTGACCACAAGGTCCTGCAGGGCACGCACGATGACCTCGCCCAGTTGGGCGGTGTCGACCAGGTGGTTGAGACGGACGATGCGACGGGTGGCGAGGTCGAGGGTGACATAGCGCGAGGAGTAGAGCCCATGGGCGGCAAAGGCTGCGGAGCTCTCCTGACTGAAGACGAAGGTGAGGAGGTTGCTGTCGGTGGTGACCTGGCTCTGGAGCTTGGCATAGTTGTAGGGACGGTCGGCGGGGAGGGTGTCGGCGGGGTGTTTGTGGAGGATGGGGAGGCCGTCCTCATAGAGCCAGCTGTTGTCGAGCCACTTGTCGGCAGCCTGCTGGAAGGAGGTGGAGGTGCTGTCGCCAAAGGCACACAGGAGCATCAGACGCTCGTCGTCGGGAGTGAGGAGGCCGTCGGCAGGCCACTGGAGGGAGTAGCTGTTGTCGACCCCGAGGGTGTCGCCTTCGGGCCAGAGCTGCTCGTCGGCGGTGAGGAGGAGGCAGCGATGGCCTTGGAGCTGCTGGATGGGGGTTGAGGTGTCGGCCGCCTGACGGCAGGAGGCCAGGGTGAGCAGGAATGCGACTGCAAGGAGGAGGAGATTTTTTTTCATGACGGGTAAGGGGTAAATAATAGTTTATTGTTGATGATTTGTTTGGGTCGTTATGAAGGACTCGGGAGGTCTTTTTTGGGGGGAGGATTCAGGGGACTGAGGAGAGGTGTTTATTGCCGTTAGGATGGGGTGTGCCTGAGAGCGTGGGAAGGGCTGGAGGGGGGTAGTTGGCTGAGAAGAAGGGCTGACACGGGGATGCCGGCCAGCCCTTAGGGGTATGTGTGGGGCAAGGTTTAGCGGTTGACCTTGCAGCTGAGATAGGCGTAGGGCGAGGTTTAGAGGTTGACTTTGCAGCTGAGAT
This sequence comes from Bacteroidales bacterium, assembly GCA_016280915.1. Lineage (GTDB taxonomy): Bacteria > Bacteroidota > Bacteroidia > Bacteroidales > P3 > Colimorpha. The sequence goes on along the minus strand of JAEEHQ010000054.1, from coordinate 61,745 downwards.
AGGCGTAGAGCGAGGTGGTGTTGTCGGGGGTGATGTGATACTGGATGGCGGGGGAGACGGCAACCATCTTGTTGACGTGGAAGTCGACACCGGCAAAGACGTTCTGGCCGTCGTGGTCGTAGCGGAAGGCGGTGGCAAGCAGGTCGTTGTCGCTGGAAACTCCGCGGTCGTAGCGGCAGAAGATGTTGAGCCTGGGGGTGATTTTGCCTACGGCATAGACAGAGAGGCCGGTGGCGTTGTCGCCCTTGACGTAGTCGCTGGCAAAGCGCATGTTGTACTCGGCAGCGATGCGGAAATAGCGGTGGTCGTAGCCGGCAAAGAAATGGAGGTTCTTGCGGGCAACCTGGTTGACGGTGGTGTCGATGCCGCTGTTGCGGGTGCGGGTGACGGCATTGGTGTCGTGCGTCTGGATGTCGCCATAGACGCGGAGGTCGAGGTTCTCGATGGGACGGAGGTCGAAACCGAGGGCGTAGAGGAAGTGGTTGTCGAGCTGCACGCGACGGAAGCCCTCGCCGTTGAGCATGCTGATGTCGGCACTCAACCAATGGCAGATGTCGTACTTGAGGTTGAAGCCGAGGTCGGCAACATTGCCAAAGCCATAGAGGTCGAACATGGAGCGGGCCACATAGCGGAGACCCCAGTATTTCTCGCTAAGCCAGGCATGGGAGGTGGGGATGATACCGGCAGAGGCGGTGAGGCCTTTCTGCTTGTACTGGACGAAGGCGTTCTTGACAAAGACATGCTCGATGCCGTTGGTGAAGGTGGCCTCGGAAGCGTCGAAGATGATGGTGGCGGTCCAGTGGGGGTCGAACATGTATTTGTAGCCAAGGTAGGCACGTTCCATCTGGAAACCGTTTTGGGTCCAGGCGCCCTGGGCATTGGTGGCGCCGAAATGCTCGAAGAGGGTTACGATGGCCTGGCCGTGAGGACGGAAGGCAGCAGGGTTATGGTCGCATTGGTGGTTGCATTGGTGAGCAGCCTCGCCCTGATGGCTGCATTGGTGACCAGGCTCGCCATGATGGCTGCAAGGCTGCTGGCCTTGGTGGTTCTGGTGCGTGCACTCGGTCTGGCCCTTCTCGGCGTGGTGGGGGCAGTTTTGGTGGGCATGGTTGTGACAGGGCTTGTCCATTTTCTCCTGACAGGGCTGATCTTTCTGTTCGGGACGTTGTTGGGGCTGCTGGGCCATGGCTGTGGAGCACAGGAAAGCAGCGGCAAAGGTGAAAGCAATAAAAAACTTGTTCATAATGTGCTGTTTATAATTAATTTTCTGTTTTATTTTGTGTTGCAAAGATAGAAAATCTTTTGATTGATTGAAAAAAAAGTGACTTGGCGAGATATATTTTTAACAAAACCCACCCAACTCGAAAAAAATATGTATTTTTGCAGGCCAGAAGACAAGGGAAGGCTACTTGCTTTCATTGATTGGAGATAGTGATAGTAAAAAAAGACATATAACAGTTACACCTTATTTTTAATCGTTACTTTCAACTCTAAACTTTCAACTCTAAACTCTAAACTTTCAACTCTAAACTCTAAACTCTAAACTCTAAACTCTAAACTTTAAACTATCAACTCTAAACTTTAACGCGCTATGCCCATGCCACACATTGAATACACTACTGCCGACACGGCCGTTGAACAGATACGCACAGGCGACTACCTTTACTGGCCCTGCGTGGCCGCCGCTCCCGAATTGCTCATCCAGGCCCTGGTGCGGCGGGCCGACCGCGGCGGGCTGTCGGACCTGCATGTCAGCCATTTCTACACAGAAGGCTATGCCGACTATGTGCTGCCACAATACAAGGGTATCTTCCAGCTCAACTCGTTCTTTGTGGGTGCCAACGTGCGCAAGGCCACTCAGGGCGGTCAGGCCGACTACATACCGTGTTCGCTGAGCGAGTGCCCTCGGTTCATAACCAGCGGCACCCTGGGCTGCGATGTGGTGATGCTCACCGTTAGCGAGCCCGACAGCCAGGGACGCGTGTCGCTGGGCACCTCGGTCGACTACATGCCCGAGGCCATAGGACGTGCCCGCGTGGTGCTGGCACAGGTGAACAGCCACATGCCCTACACCTATGGCGACGCCCTGCTGCAGCTGACCGCCGGCGGCCCTACCGGCACCGCCATTGCCATGGGCGGCAGGGAGGTGCCCACCCTGCTGGTGCGCCACGACCAGCCCCTGGCCGAGGCCGGCCGCGCCCCGCTGACCGACACCGACAGGGCCATCGGCCGCCATGCCGCCGCCCTCATTCCCGACGGGGCCACCCTGCAGATAGGCATCGGCAACATACCCACCGCGGTGCTGGCGCAGCTGATGGACCACAAGGACCTGGGCGTGCACAGCGAGATGTTTACCGACGACGTGATTCCCCTGGTGGAGAAAGGCATCATCAATGGCCGCCTGAAGAAGACCGACCCAGGCAAGCTGGTGGCCATGTTTCTGAAGGGCAACCAGCCGCTGTATGACTTTGTCGACCACAACCCGCAGGTGCTGATGAAAGACGTGGGCTACACCAACTCGCCCATGGTCATCGCACAGAACCCCCGCGTGGTGGCCCTCAACTCGGCCATTGAGATTGACCTGAGCGGACAGGTCTGCTCCGACTCGATAGGCAGCCGCATCTTCTCGGGCAGCGGGGGACAGCTCGACTTTATCCTGGGTGCCACCTACAGCCAGGGCGGCATACCCATCATCGCCATGCCCTCGATGACCGCCAAAGGGCGCAGCAAGATTGTCCCCACCCTCACCCCGGGGGCCGGCGTGGTGACCCCGCGCACCCTCACCCAATGGGTGGTTACCGAGCACGGCGCCGTGAACCTCTACGGTCGCTCTCTCAGAGAAAGAGCCCAGCTGCTCATCTCTATCGCCGACCCCTCGCAGCGGGAAAGCCTGGAGGCAGCCGCAAGGGCACTATGACAAAGGCTTGTAAACACAGGCAACATCTATTTATTGCTTGCAATAAAAGCCTCTCATTCTTATCAAATTTATATAAATTCTCCAATTCTCTAATTCTTGACAAATAGAAATATCCTACATATAAATAATAAAAAATAGCATGAAAAGAATCGCGCTTTTACTGATGGCAGTCCTCCTGACAATGCCCATGATGGCCCAAGACATGGCCAAAACCAAGAAAAAGAAATCCGAAACCAAGACAGAGGTCAAGGCCGGCGACGAGAAAGTGTACGAAAAGGTCTATGACGAGAAGATTGATGCCATAGAGCAGATTGACCAAGCCCTCGAGAGGGCCGAAGCCACGGGACGCAAAGTGATATGCCAGGTGGGCGGCAACTGGTGCCCCTGGTGCCTGCGCTTTGCCAACTTCATTACCGAGGACAAAGAGATTGCCGAGCTCATTGAGAAGCACTATGTCTACATACACGTGAACACCTCGAAGGAGAACAAAAACAAGGATGCCCTGCTGCGACTGGGCAACCCCGGCCGCTTTGGCTATCCGGTCTTTGTCATCCTGAACCACGACGGCAGCGTCCTCCACATACAGAACAGCGCCTACCTGGAAGAGGGCAAGGGCTACAACCGAAAGAAGGTTATAGAGTTTTTGCAGAACTGGACGGACGAGGCCATCGAAACCATTCGCTAAGACAAGGTTGGGCGACAAGCTTGCCGATGGCTCAGCTGAACCATATCAAAATCCTCGCTGCCCCCCTGCAGGGCATTACCGACGTGCATTTCAGGCAACAGCACTACCGGCAGTATGGTGGTGTGGATGAGTACTATACCCCTTTTGCGCGACTGGAGAAAGGACGGCTGCGCGACAAGGACCGGCGCGACCTGCTGCCCGAGCGCAACCGAGGGGTGCCCACGGTGGCTCAGGTCATTGCCAAGGACCGAGAAGAGTTTGCACGGCTGTGCGACCTGCTGCAACATTTGGGTTGGGGCAGGATTGACCTGAACATGGGTTGCCCGTTCCCGATGCAATACAACAGCGGCAGAGGGAGCGGCCTCCTCCCCCACCCCGACCGCGTGGCTGAGATAGTAGAGGAGATGAGGAGCCGAAGGGAGGTGACTTTCTCGGTGAAGATGCGGCTGGGGCTGGCAGAAAAAAGCGAAAGCCTGCGTCTGTTGCCCCTACTGAACGAGGCACCGCTGCAGCTGGTGACGCTGCATGCGCGAGTGGGTGTCCAACAGTATAAGGGCACGGTGGACTTGGAGGGATTTGAGACTTTCTATGAGGGATGCGCCAAACCCATGGCCTACAACGGCGACCTGCAGCGGGTGGAGGAGATTGCCCAGACGGTGAAGCGATTTCCCCGCTTGGTGGCCGTGATGCTGGGCAGAGGACTGATAGAGCGGCCGCAACTTGGACGCGAATGGAAGGATTGGGTGAAACCCTAGTGACCGATTTGGATTAAACCCTAATGACCGATTTGGGCTAAAGCAAGGTATGCTCAATGAGGGTGTAGGTGCCCAAACCGATAAGGGTGAGACCGGCAATGATGTTGGCAATCTTTTCGGGCACGGGGATGTCGCGACGGCCTAAGAACCAACCCATCAAAGAGACCAGGAACGTAACGACCCCAATGATGACGGCCGTGGAGACAATGACCTGCACCGTTTGATTGAGGCCGAAGCCTATGCCCACCACAAAGGCATCGATGCTGGTGGCTATGCCGAGAAGACACATCACCCCGAAACGGGTGACGTCGAGCTGCTTGTCATCGGCGTTGGGATGGAAGGCATCCCATATCATCCTGCCACCCACAAAGAGAAGCAGGAAGAAGGCAATCCAATGGTCGACAGCCTCGACATAGGCCTTGAAAGCTTCACCCAAGAGGGCACCCAAGAGGGGAAAGAGCCCCTGGAAAAAGCCAAAGGTAACGGCCATGAGCAGGCCCCGACGGGAAGACATCTTGCTCTTGAAAGAACTGGTGGTGGAAACCACCAAGCTGTCGACACAAAGCGCCAACGCGATAAGGAAAGATTCAATCAAAGTCATTACAGAGTAACTTGAGCGCTACTCGACAGGGGCAGCAGTTTTACTTTTGTGAGGGATAAGAAGTGAGAAGAGAATAGAGAAAACCAGGATGCCGAGAATGACCATTAGGGAAGCCATGGTGCTGATGGAGAGTCCGAAAAACTCATGACCAATCATTTTCACCCCAATGAAACAGAGGAGGGCACCGAGACCATACTTGAGCAGCCAGAACTTGTCGGTGATGTCGCTAAGCAGGAAGAAGAGAGAACGCAACCCCATGATGGCAAAGATGTTGGAGAAATAGACAATGAATGGGTCGGTGGTGACGGAGAAGACGGCGGGGATGCTGTCGACGGCAAAGATGATGTCGGAGAACTCGATAACCAGCAAGACCAGGAAGAGAGGGGTCATGTAGTTGCGGCCATTGATCTTGGTGAAGAAATTGTGTCCATTGACCTGGGTGGTGACTGGGAAGAAACGGCTGGCAAACCGAACGGCAGGGTGGTTGGCGGTATCGATTTTTTCATCGCCTTTGTCGCGGAACATCTTGATGCCGCTGTAGATGAGGATTACGCCAAAGATGGCCAGCACCCAAGAGACACGCTCCACCAGGGTGCCCAAGAGGAAGATGAAAAGGAAGCGGAGCACGATAGCACCCAAGATACCCCAGAAAAGGATGCGGTGGTAGTAGCGTTTGTCGATGCCAAAGCTGACGAAAATCATAATCATCACGAAGATGTTGTCGATGGAGAGGGACTCCTCGAGGAAATAGCCGGCGAGGTATTGCTGGAAGACCTCTTTGCGGTAGATTTCGAGTGCGGCACCATATTCCATAGAGGGCTGGACGATATGGTCAATGCCGGTAGACTTGGCATAGGCGAGCAGCTCTTCCATGTTGGTGATGCCGTGAATCCATTCGGCCTTGAAGAGCAGCAGGAGGCCAAAGAGCATGGCAAGGGTAATCCAGATGCCTGTCCAGGTGGCAGCCTCTTTCATTTTGATGACATGGTCCTTCTTGTGGAAAACGCCCAAGTCGAGGGCCAGCATGAGAACCATAAACGCCATAAAGAGGGCGAAAAACAAAAAACGCGATGACATGAATGTAGTGTTTTATTCTTTTTTTATACTTTTTTCTTGCCTTTAAATAAAAAAATCTCATAGACCGCGCTGGGGCTGCCTATGAGTCTTATTGCTTACGAGTGATGCCAAGTCATTGCTGACCAGGGATTTGTTGACACCATTCACGGCCTGTGCCGCCAATTACTCCCTCATAAAAACGGCTGCAAAAATAAGAAAAAAAAATGACATAGCCAGAATTATTTGAACCCGCCAAACGAGGAATGAGACTTTCATAATTCGGCAAAACGGTAGCCGGCCGTGTCGGGAAGGAGTTCTTTATAGCCCTGTGCGGGAAGGGTGAAATAACGGGGATTGAGCTCGCTGACCCACCATTGTTTCCACCAATTGACGGCGACGTAGCAGTCGGGATTGTCATAAAGATTGGTGTCGGAGCGGTCGAAGTCGTCCTCTTCTTTGTAGATAGTGACGGTGTGCTCAGGTCCCTGCTGGGCGCTGTAGAGCATGCTCTCGAGGGCAAGGCCCCAGATGTCGAGCGGGAAGATCTGGTCGGCATTGGAACGGGTGACGAGGAGCTTGTGCTGCCCCTGGGCATCGGCTTGACGCGTCACCTGGGCGATTGCCTCCATGCGTGGCTGGTAGAGGCCGACATAATGGTGGATGCGGACGAAGGAGAGGACCAACAGCACGATGAGGGCGACATAGAAGCTTTTCTGCTGCCACGAGTTGAACCTCGGCAGTTCGTCTTCGAGAAAGGCAAGACCCACAATGAAAAAGAGCGGAACGAAGTAGCGCTCACGCGAGATGAGGCTGTCGCCAACCTGATAGATGATGCAGCTGGCCACCAGGAAGGCCAGGGTATAGCCCCCGACAAAGAGTGCCTTCCACCAGCGGCGGCTGCGGATGTAGCCGAGGAGGGTGAGGGCAAGCAAGAGGGTGGGCACGAGATAGAGCTGGGAGTAGAGGGAGCGGAATGCCTGAAAGCTGCCCAAGGCGGTGAAATGAAGGAGCGACTGGCTGAAGCTGTCCCAGGTGGGGACAAACTCGCTGTCGTGGCCGCTGGGACCGATAAGCCAGTAGAGGATGATGTAGAAGGCAAGCAGGGCAAGGGTGATGAGGGCAGGGCGGTTGAGGACTACCTGTTTGGAGCGGAGCGTGAGCTGGAAGGCATTGCCCTCTTCAAACAGACGGAAGCCGACGGCAAAGAGGATGTAGAAGACCGACATGGGATAGATGAAGAAGGCCAGCGCCACGAGGAGGGCCAGGACTGCGTAATAGGTGAAAGGCTTTACCCCATCGCTTTTGCACATCCAGGCATAGAGCATGGGGACATAGAACATGAGTTGGAACGACTCGGAGATGCAATGCAGGAAGGTACCCCCGATGGCCAGGAGCACAAAAAGCATCAGCGTGGCGGCGTTGTGCTGCTTCATGCCATAGGCCGTGACAAGCCAGCAGGCATAACCCACCAGCACAAACGATACCGAGTAGGTGATGACCACCAGCCGAAGCGGCAGATGAAGATGGATGGCCAGCCACGGCAGCAGCTGGGTGAGCACCATGGAATAGCGGCTGTCGTTGATGAGCATGCCGCGGTGGTTGATGTCGTAGAAAAGCTGGTAGGCCGAATCGGAGAGCAACACACGCTCGTTGGCAAAGAGCACGGCCATGACAAAGAGCACGGCCATGCTGAGATGTCCCAGCAGGAGATATTTACGAGTTGATAAGTCGTAGCTCATATTGTTTGCGGTCTTTAGATACCATCACGTCGAGGCATAAGCCGGTGAAAAACGACTGAAGGGCGGCGAGGAAAAGGAAGAGCGAGACGAAAAGCGTGGGGAATCGCATGACGAGGCCCGTGTCGAAATAGTCCATCAGCACCGGAATCACAAGGATCGTCCCCACCACGGCCAGCAGCACGGCCAGCCAGCCAAAGAAGCGCATGGGTCGGTATTCCTTGAAGAGGGTGAAGATGGTGCGCAGTACCTTGAAGCCATCGCTGAAGGTGTTGAGCTTGGAGTTGCTGCCTTCGGGGCGGTCGCGATAGTCGATGGGGATTTCCACCAGCCGGAAGTTCTTGTCGAGGGCATGGATGGTCATTTCGGTCTCCACCTCAAACTGACCACTCATCACCGGATACAGTTTCACGAAGGAGCGGCTGAATGCCCGGTAGCCGGTCATGATGTCTTTCACTTTGGTGTGCCAGAGGTGGCAGATGAGGCTGCGCACCAAGCGGTTGCCGAAGTTATGGAAGGGGCGTTTGTTCTGAGTGAAATAGGTGGAGGAGAGGCGGTCGCCAATCACCATGTCGGCCTGTTTTTCAAGCACCTCCTTCACCATGTCGGGAGCGTGGTGGGCGGGGTAGGTGTCGTCGCCGTCGGCCATAAGGTAGCAGTCGGCCTCCACCTCGCGAAACATGCGGCGGATTACGTTGCCCTTGCCCTGGGTGTATTCGTGGCGCACGATGGCGCCGGCAGCGGTGGCCTCCTCGACGGTGCGGTCGGTTGAGTTGTTGTCATACACATATATGTCGGCCGAAGGCAGCACCTCGCGGAAATCGCGCACCACCTTGCCGATGGTTTTTTCTTCATTATAGCACGGCAATAATACCGCGACTCTGTATTCCATAATCATCAATGTTTGGCTTTAAACGATAAGTTTTTTAGTTTGCTCCAGTCGACGAACTGCATCATCGCCAGCAGCAGGGCGGCGATGGAGACCGCCTGGGCACGGAAGGTGAACCAGTTGTGCAAGTAGGAGTGATTGGCGGCAAAGAAATACCACATCCACGGCAGCAGGGCTATGGGCAGCAGCTGCACGGCCTTGCGCCATCCTTGGGCACGGAAAGACACGGCCGCCAGCACCACCAGCAGCAACATGGCGAGGATGATGAACTGCCATGGGAGCATGTCGAAATTTGCCATCACGGCATCCCATCGGCCATAGTCTTCAAGCACATCAGAGCGGCTACCGACATTCTTGATGCCGTCGGCGAGGACATTCTCTGAAGTGAGGAGCGTGGCGATAATCCATTTGCATGCCCAAGTAGCGGCATAGCCTGCCACCCACAACAGCGAGCTGCGGAGCGTCAGCCACCACCCTTTCAAGGTCTGTGCCGGTTGTTGCTCGGCATCATCACGCACGAGGGCGGCCTGCACCACCAGCATCAATCCAAGCGTGAGCATGGGGGCGGTGAGGAGGTCGAAAAAGCAGGTGAGGGAACCGATGATGAAGAAAAGCCTCGAGGCTGGTTTGTCCGACCGAGCCAGGGCAACCATGCCAGACAATGCCAACAGAAACACCGGTATAAACTGGATGGAGAACTGCATCATGAATGCATAGCAAACCAGCAATCCAAATAGCACAGCCATGGCCGTCTGCCACCCCCCTTTGCGCCACAGCAACATCAGGCACCAGGCTAACAGCAGCGAGGAGACAATATACAACAGCAGTCTAATTGAAATATAGTCATAAAAAACAAGCAGATAGCGCGTCAAGAAGGTATTCCCGTGCCAATAGCGTCCATAATGGATTGTGTACATCTCCTGGTTGCCGTCGGAGTAGGCCTTCAGGTCCTCGAAGGGAAGGCCGTCGGCACTTTTGCGGGGCAGAAGCAAAATCCCGTCAAGTAGATTTTCCGAAGTCAAGGCTTTGGCTTGGTTCAGAATCAACGCATCGGTGAAATTGTCCATGCGGCATTGCTGCTGCGGCATGAAAGCACGTGGCTGGTCACTCGAAAGGTCGCCTTGGTCAAGGGTTCTGGCAATGTGTCGGTCCACCGAGCCATCGGGCATCAGCCAAGCACCTGCCCCAAAAAGCAGATAGGCGGCCAACAAAAGCCCAAAGATTTTCAAGTAGGACAATATCGTCTTCAAAGTCTCAATTTCTATTCGTTTGTAGGTGGTTTTCTTGTTTTTGTGCCGTCATGTCATGTGCAGGTATATACACCCAATTCTCGAAGGGAAGCCGCCTCACTTGACACGACAACAATGGGTTATTCAAACCCGTATCACTCTAATAATACGCTTTTTATTTGTAAACAATCAATCACTTGTTGTGTCCATTCAAAATGCAAATATACACAAAAAAAGCGAATCAACTCATTCCAGTTCCGTAAAAATGAAGCAGTCCTCCAGCGAAGGCCTGCCATTGCGAAGTCATGCCACACTCTCCATGACCGATTTGGGTTAAAGTGGGTCCTTTTTATCAAGAATTTGAGAATTAGAGAAGTTGGTTATTCATTCTGAATTTGATAAGAATTAGTGACTTAAATTGCCTCGTAGAGGCAAACTCCCAATATCCCCGCACTTATAGTGTGGGGTTTATCAAGCGATTCAGTGTAATTGTAAACCCAAACAGGCGAAAGAACCGAAAAGTGTAAACCGAATCCATGATGGTGTAAACCATATTAGGGATATGGACGAAACAATGTAAACCGATTCAGTTTAACCATCCCAAATTTGTCAACCAATTCCAGGGAAAGTCAGGGTGAACCAGCGCACCGTTTCGGAGCTTTCGGGGGTTGCCGTTAACACCCTTGTGGCCATTGAACGCGGTAAAGGGAACCCACAGATAACCACTTTGCTGGATATTCTTGACACTATCGGGCTTCAGCTTGACGTGAAATCTAAAGTGATGGAGTATGAGACAATGTCAAGTACATCGGTTCGGGTATCAGTTCTCAAAGAAGATGAAAAACGATGAAGAAAGGTTGCTCACCCGATTGACAAGGTGAGTATATTATTTCTTTGTGGGTTGGAAGAGAGTGCCTTGCGACTCGGGATGCTGGGCGAGGTAGGCGTGGGCGAGCATGCCCATGGTGTGGCGGAGGTTGAGTTCGCTGAGGTGGTTTTGTCCGTCTGTGGTGTGGAGATAGTCAATCCCAAGGGGACCGTGGTATTGTCCGACGAGGTGGGCCTGCAGGTAGTCTTCCAGCGCTTGCTGCTCAGCAAGGGTGAAGTGGACACGATGGCGGATGGCCTCATCGGGCAAAAGAAGATTGCCTTGATACACCCCGTTGGCAGAGGAGAAAAGAGAGAAACCCCGGAACGCTAACTTGTCGGCAAAAACCATATATTCGAGGGCAAACTCCTCAGCCACTTGTCGGCGGGGCTCGGCAATGACACAACCTTGTTGCCGCACCACTTTCTCCAGCCAGCTGACATCAAGTTTGTTCAAGCCGTCGGTCACCCAACGGATTCCTCGTCCGGAACCCGACCATGGGGCTTTGAGCACCAGCTGGGAGTGAACAGCGAGGAGTGCTTCCACCTGGGAAACGGAGGTGACGGCGCGGCTGTCGGGCTGCAAAGCAAGCCACATGGAGCGGTGCTGTAGCTGACGCCAACGGCAAAGGTCGTCATCAGAAGGAAGCAAGGCCGTGGGTACGCCGCTGGCTTGTAGTTGTTCCTTCAGGACACAGTTCCACCCCCAGGGGACAATCTGTGCCCATTGGCTGGAAGGCAAAGCAGCAACCGCTGCCGCAGGGATGCAGGTCTCGGCCTTAGGATAGAGTATTTGCATCAAAGAGGCGCTCTGCTGTGCGAAACGGAGTGCCGACACGGGCGGCATGTAGTGAGGGGTGCCGTTGGCCAGGCAGAGGTCGTGCTCGGGGTTGAAGATGCAAATCATGGCTGGGAAAGAAAAAGGGGAGGCTTGCGTCTCCCCTTCTTATTTATTGATATATATCAATATTATTTGTTCACCTGGAAACGGGTGTTACCGGTAGCAAAGTAGTCGCTGATCTGGTTGGCAGCGGCGATACCGGCGTTGATGTTAGCCTCTTCGGTCTGAGCACCCATCTTTTTGGGAGTAGCGAAGTAGCGGCCTTCGAAAGCCTTGAACTCGGCATCGGCATCGGGCATGATGTCGGTGATGTACTTGATGTCGGTACGATCGGCCATCAGCTTGAGCAGTTCGGGCTCGTTAATGACTTCCTTACGGGCGGTGTTGATCAGGATAGCACCCTTGTGCATCTTGTTGACGAGGGCGTAGTTAATGCTCTGTTTGGTCTCGGCGGTAGCGGGGATGTGGAGGGAGACGATGTCGCAGGTCTCGAAAAGAGCATCCTGGTTGGCAACAGCCTTGGCGAGGCCAGACTGGTTGATTTGGTCGGCGGTGAGGAAAGCATCATAAGCATAGACATCCATGCCGAAGCCATTGGCGATGCGAGCCACGTTGCGGCCAACATTACCGAAAGCAAGGATACCCAGTTTCTTGCCTTGGAGTTCGGAACCGGACTTGCCGTTGTAGAAATTACGGACGGTGAAAACGAGGAGACCCATCACGAGCTCAGCAACAGCATTGCTGTTCTGGCCAGGGGTGTTCATAGCGATGATGCCACGAGCGGTGCAAGCAGCGAGGTCGAGGTTGTCGAAACCAGCACCAGCGCGAACGACGATCTTGAGGTTCTTGGCGTGGTCGATAACTTCCTTGGTGACCTTGTCGGAGCGGACGATGAGAGCGTCGGCGTCAGCGACAGCAGCGTAGAACTCGTCGACAGAGGTATATTTCTCGAGGAGAGCCAAGGTGTGGCCGTTCTTCTCAACAACTTCGCGGATGCCGTCAACGGCAACTTTTGCGAAAGGCTTTTCGGTAGCAACTAAAACTTTCATTATAGTTATTGGGGTTTAATGATTTATAGAAGACCCTCCGAACGCCTGGGGAGGCCAGGGAGTCCGGAGAGTCTTGGTGTTAATAAATTCTTATTTGTGGAGTTTCTCGAAGTCCTGCATGCACTGGATAAGGGCCTCAACGTCCTCGATGGTGACGGCGTTGTAGAGGGAAGCGCGGAAACCACCCACGCTACGGTGACCCTTGATACCCACCATCTGGCGCTCCTTAGCGAAGGCCATGAACTCGTCCTGGAGGTTCTCGCGACCCTCAGCCATGACGAAGCAGTGGTTCATGATGGAACGGTCTTCCTTGGCAGCGGTGCCGCGGAAGAGGCTGTTACGGTCGATTTCCTCATAGAGCATGTTGGATTTCTTGGTGTTGTAAGCGTTCATAATATCCAGACCACCGACGGTGTATTTCACCCACTTCAGGGTCTCGTGCATGACGAAGATGGGGAGCACAGGAGGAGTGTTGAACATGGAGATGTTCTTAGCCTCGGCTGCGGCATGGGTGCGGAAATCAACCATGGTGGGCAGGGGGTTCATGTACTGACGGTCGGTAATCTGACCGAGGAGGTCCTTACGAACGATAACGAAAGTGACACCGGCAGGGCCAACGTTCTTCTGGGCACCACCATAGATGCAAGCATACTTGGTGACGTCGACGGGACGGCTCATAATATCGGAGCTCATGTCGGCAATCAGCTTCACGGGGCAATCCATATCATACTTAATCTCGGTACCATAGATGGTATTGTTGGTAGTGATGTGGAAATAGTCGGCATCGGTGGGGATGGTATAGTTCTTGGGGACGTAGCTGTAAGTCTTGTCCTCGCTGGATGCAACGACCTCGACGGGGCCGAAGAGTTTGGCTTCTTTGACAGCTTTCTTAGCCCAAACACCAGTCTGGAGATAAGCAGCCTTCTTGTTGAGGAAGTTAGCGGGGATATCGAGGAACAGGGTGCTGGCACCACCGCCGAGGAAGAGAATCTCGTAATCCTCAGGGATGTTCATCAGATCACGCCAGAGCTGGCGGGTCTCAGCCATAACGCGCTCCCAACCAGGAGTACGGTGAGAGATTTCCATAAGGCCGACACCGGTGTTGTCGAAGTTACGGATAGCTGCGATGGTGGATTCAACAGCCTCTTTAGGCAGGGGGCAAGGACCTGCATTAAAATTATGAGCTTTGTTCATTTGATTTGAATTTAAGTTATTTATATTGTTTTTTGTTTGTTTTTTAGGTTCAAAACCGTTTGCAAAATTACTCTTTTTTTTTATATTATATACCTTTTTAATAAAAAAAATTCCACGAGGGGATAGTGACAATGAAATAACACCCCCCAACACCCATGAAGTTGGGAAGACGAAAGGTTGTTTGGGGGAACGGGGGCTAAGCCGATACCGATACCGGACAGGGAAAGAAGAGTCGGCTGAAGCAAAAAGGCACACGGAGATGATTATTGTTAAAAAATCGGGCTTCCTCAAAGGGAAAAATGAGGAAGAGGGCAATAACAAACCATTTTGAGGTGGTTTTTCATAGCATTTTTCTAATGGGAAACGGGTGTTGAAAAACATTAAATTGTCAACCGCTAAATGTGAATAAAATGCCATGTGTTTCAGAACGAGACGCTTAGTAAAAAGTGGGTATTTCACTCAATTTTGATTATCAGATTATTATGAATAAATTATAGTATTTCAATACGTTACAAAGTTATCAACAAATAGAAAATTCGATTTCAACGAGTTGTGTCAGATATCAACTTTTTCTCAACATAAAGGTAAAAAAAATGAAAAAAGTCGACTACTATTGGAAGAAAAATCGTATATTTAAAGGCAAAAAAAAGCCAAAAAAAATTAAAATGGCTATTTTTCAGTTTTTTGGATTTTAAAAGCATAAATAAAGGAGAGAAAAGTCGGTGTTGCTTTACAAAAAAAAATTGACATAAATAAAATATTTTTTCACACACATGGGTGATAAAATTGTTGCACCTTTGCATTGTAAACAAAAAAATGAGGAGTACTCATAAGTGATACAAAAACAGTAACAAGAGATAAGAACAGACAAAACAATATGGAGAAAGATTATCAGAGAGTATGGGAAGAGTGCCTGAGCTTTATCAAGGACAATTTAGCAGGCAAAGAGAACGAGAAGGTTTTCAGCACTTGGTTTGAGCCTATCGTCCCCGTTAAGTTGGACGGTACGACGCTTATCATACAGGTACCCAGTCAGTTCTTTTATGAATGGCTTGAACAGAACTATGCCGAGTTGCTGAAAGATGCCATCCGTCTGACGCTGGGACCCAACGCATGCCTACAATATAGTATCGTAATGGACACGAGCATTTCGGAGTCCCCCATTACCACCCGCATCCCTTCCATGGGCAGGCCGATGATCCTCAACAGACCCAAGGAGGTCCCCATGAACCTCAACCGCGAAGAAAGCCGTGAGTTTCCCAACCCCTTTGTCATTCCGGGCATCCAGAAGGTGCGAATCAACCCGCAATTGAGTTCGTCCTACACCCTGCACAACTTCGTGGAAGGCGAATGCAACAGACTGGCACGTGCTGCTGGCTATGCCGTGGCTGAGAATCCTGGCAAGACAGCCTTCAACCCACTGATGTTGCATGGCGGTGTGGGCTTGGGCAAAACCCATCTGGCCAATGCCATCGGCCTGAAGACCAAAGAACTGCACCCCGAGAAGATTGTCTTGTACGTAACCTCTGAGCAGTTCATGCAACAATATCAGGATGCCGGACGCAACGGCACTACCAGCGACTTTGTTCATTTCTACGAGATGGTGGACGTGCTGATTGTCGACGACATTCAGTTCTGGGCCAACAAAGCCACCCGCACACAGGAGGCGTTCTTTCATATCTTCAACACCCTACACCAGGCCGGAAAGCAACTGATTATCACCAGCGACAAAGCCCCCAGCGAGCTGCAGGGACTTGAGACCAGACTGACTTCGCGTCTGAAATGGGGCCTGGCTGCCGAGTTGCTGGCTCCCGACGTGGAGACCCGCATGAAGATCCTGAAACAGAAGCTCCAGAATGACGGAGTGGAGATGCCGGAAGAGGTAATAGAATATATTGCATACAATATAAACACCAATGTCCGCGAGCTGGAAGGCGCGCTCATCTCCCTGATGGCTCAATCCTCCCTCAACCGCCGCGACATCACCCTCGACCTGGCCCGCCAGATGGTGGACAAATTCGTTAAGAGTACCAACCGCGAAGTCACCATCGACTACATTCAGAAGGTTGTCTGCGACTACTTTAACATCCCCATCGACAGCATCCAGTCGCGCACCCGCAAACGCGAAATCGTTCAAGCTCGTCAGCTGACCATGTATTTTGCCAAAAAGATGACCAAGTCGTCACTTGCCATCATCGGACTGCAATGTGGCAACAAAGACCACGCCACCGTGCTGCACGCCTGCAAGACCGTGGCCAACCTTGCTGAGACCGACAAGCAATTCCGCTACTGGATTGACGAGTTAGAGAAAAAATTTAAAGAATAACAGCCAATGAAAGTTCCATTCAAACCAGGAACACTCATCTACCCGCTGCCTGCCGTCATGGTGAGTTGCGGCGACCAACCCGAGAACTACAACATACTGACGATAGCATGGACGGGCACTGTTTGCAGTGACCCGCCCATGTGCTATATATCGGTACGCCACGAGCGCCACTCCTATGAAATCATCAAACGGACAGGCGAGTTTGTCATCAACTTAACCACAGAAGACTTGGCCAGAGCCACAGACTGGTGTGGCGTGCGTAGCGGCAAGGACTACAACAAATTCAAGGAGATGCATCTGACCCCAGAGAAAGGACAGGTTGTCCAGGCTCCCCTCATAGCAGAAAGCCCGCTCAACATCGAATGCAAAGTGGTGGACATTCGGCCGCTGGGCAGCCACGACATGTTTCTGGCCAATGTCGTAGCCATCAACGCCGAAGACAAGCTAATAGACAAAGGCACGGGTGCCTTTCAACTGAACCACGCCAAACCCCTGGCATTCTCGCATGGCAAATATTATGGTCTGGGCGAGAAAATCGGCGGATTCGGCTTCAGTGTCAAGAAAAAGAAATAAAAACAATAATAAACCATGAAAATTACTTGTGTAGAGCCCTTAGGCATCAGCCTGGAGCATTTTGAAGAACTAAAGAAGGAATTCGCCACCAAAGGTCATGTCTTCAACTACTATATGGACCGCAAGGAAGACCCCGCCACACTGGCAGAACGAATGAGAGATGCCGATGTGGCCGTTATTTCCAACATCAAGCTGCCCGACACCGTCTTGCAACAATGCCCTAAGCTCAAATACCTATCGGTGGCATTCACAGGTTTGGACCATATTGACCTGGCCTATTGCAAGGAGCACCAAATAACCGTCCAAAATGCCGCAGGCTATTCCACTACGGCAGTGAGCGAACTGGCCGTTGGACTCATGCTGGACCTGCTGCGCCAGGTAACCCACTTCGACGGCACCATCCGCCGCGGCGAAGGAAGGGGCATGTATCTGGGACGTGAATTGAAAGGCAAGACAGTTGGTGTTGTGGGAACAGGAGCCATTGGAACTGCCGTCATCCGACTGCTCAATGCCTTCGGCAGCAAAGTATTGGCATACAACCGCAGCGAGCACGAAGAGGTGAAGGCACTGGGAGCCTCCTATGTCAACCTGGAGCAGCTGCTCAAAGAGAGCGACATTGTCACCCTGCATGTTCCCCTCAATGGCGAAACAAACCACTTGATTGGTGCCGAGCAACTGAAACTAATGAAGCCTACCGCCTTGCTAATCAATACGGCCCGTGGCAATGTTTGCGACATAGATGCCGTAGCGGCAGCCCTGAAAGAGGGTACCCTACAGGGTGCTGGATTTGACGTTTATGAGACCGAACCCCCGCTGGCCTCCAACCATCCTCTGCTTAATGCACCCAACTGTGTTTGCGTCCCCCATATCGGATATGCTTCTCGTGAGGCCTTTGACATACGTGCCGACATCGTCTTCGACCATGTGCGCAAGTATTTGAAGTTATAGTGTACTAAACGTAGTACATTTCAAACAAATTACACATGTATCGCTTAGCACTATTTGTCAGTTTGTTGCTATTATGTTCCATGTCGCTGGCTGCCCCTGTTGATATAAAAACAGCGCAAAAGGCAGGATGGAATTTTCTGCAAGAGCAAGAGGGCTTTCATAAGAATGTCCCCATGACGCTCTATAAAACAGTTGGTTTCAAAGGCACAGACAACCAGCAAACCAATTGTTATTACATATTCAACCTGGGTGACGAAGGCTTTGTAATAGTGAGTGCCGACGACCGCTGTGCCCCAATCATCGGCTTCTCGGCAAACGGCAGCTACGACGACCGGCAACTGCCGAGCAACATGGCGGCATGGATGAAACAATGCGCCCAAGAGATAGAAGCAGGCATCCGAGACAACGCCCCCGAAAACCCATCCTTCAAAAAAAGGTGGGATGAGTTGACACAAGACAACAGGCCCAGCGTCCTTACCCCAAAAAGTAACAACTACCTACTGACCTCGACATGGGAGCAGGGATACGGCTACAACAGGTATTGCCCCATTATGAATGGTTACCATGTGGTAGTGGGTTGTGTGGCCACTGCTATGGCACAAATCATCCGTTATTATCAATATCCTTCTCGTGGATTTGGACATAAGTTCTATGTCCACGAAGCCTACGGACAGTTGGGTGTTAACTTCGACACGGTGGATTACGACTACTCCTTGATGCCCGATGAGGTGAATTACAGATCGGACGATAATGTAATCGACATGGTCTCGCGCCTCTGTTACCACTGCGGTATCGTGGTAAACATGACCTATCAGCATGCAGGACACCCCAGCGGCAGCGGAGCCCACTCGGAAAAGCTGCCAGAAGGGTACAAATATTTCGGATACACGGACGTAGAATATTACAATAGATTGTCATTGAATAATGACTCTTTGTGGATTGCATTGATCAGGAATGAGATTGACAATTCCCGACCGATTGAATATTCTGGCGTCAACGACGAGGGAGGACACGCCTTCGTGCTGGATGGCTACAACGACAACGACCAATACCACTTCAACTGGGGTTGGGGCGGCTATTGCGACGGTTTCTACACCCTCACCACCATGTGTGGCTACACATCCAACCATGCCATGTCCATCAACATCAAGCCATCGGGCTGGGACGGCCACCTGAACCGTTTTTATGTTTCGCCCGACGGCGACGGCAACGGTACCTCGTGGGGAGAGGCCAACAGTAATCTCAATGCAGCCATCAAACTCAACGATTTAGTCAATCGCGACATTTGGATAAAAGAGGGCACCTACTTTGGAGACACCAATGCCGAGTATGCCTTTCAAATCGCCAATCCCGCGACCCTTATCGGCGGTTTTGCCGGAACCGAGACCACAGCAAGCCAACGAGATGCCAAACTGCACCCTGCAATCCTTGACGGCCAGGGGCAACGCAGTATCCTATTTGCCCGGCATAATTCTAACACGAACAACATCCGTCTCATTGACATCACATTGCAGAACGGCTACAGCCCCACAGGAAACTGCATCACCCTGAATGGGCAAGTGCAAGGCGACTACCTTGTTGTGCGCAACTGCCAAAGCGATAGTGGCTCCATCTTGAACCTCAGCGATAGTAGGGTGCGCATGAGTATCATCGAAGGCAACCAAGCCCCTACCATCTGCCAACTGGAGGATGGCACCTTGCGCCAGAGTTTGGTGAACAACAACAATGCTGAATGCGTTTTGAGATTGAAGGCCAGAAGCCGAGTGGTGAACAGCGATATTGTCAGCAATACCGGCACAGGCGTTGCCTTTCACCACAAGCGCAACACCTTCATCAACAATATCGTTTGGAATAACGACACCACCATGCGATCCTATGTAGAGCTTCTGGATACCGCCATTCGCTACTGCGGCCTGGAGAGCGACACTGCTTTTGTGGACAGCACCTGGGTGAGACTGAGCAGCAACAATGAAGATGGCCCCAGATTTATCCAAACTGGCAACCGCGGTTTGGCCGGCCTGAATGACCCAAAAGATTATCGGCTTCAGCGCGGATCCATCTGCATCAATGCAGGGACACGGCTACCTGAAAGCATACTGGACGGAGACCTCGACCACTCTATTCGATGCCGTGAGGGCTATATAGACCTTGGCTGCTATGAAAGCAACTATCCCGTTGACATTGACAAAGTGGAGGGGAGCGACTGCAAGGTTTATCCCAATCCATTCCACTCCACCATCACCATTGACAATTGTCCCGCTGGAACCATCCAACTGTACGACATCACAGGCCGCCTCATTCTTGAGCAAGAATGTGCCGGCAAGACGGTCTTAGACCTCAGTCAGCTACCACAAGGTATTTTTTACCTAAAGATAGGCGGCAGCAGCCATAAAATCATCAAGCACTAAGCTGCACTAACTAAAAAAAGGAGGCTCCTCCAATGGAAGAGCCTCCTTTTTTTGTCGATAATGACCTACTTGATAGGATGGTCGGCATGGAACTTCTCCAGGCGAGCCTTGAGGTCGGGGAACTGGTCGCGCAGCACCAGAGCCACACATGCACGGATGCCCTGCTTATGGCTGCCGGTGATATCCAAGGAGATAGCGCTGATGCCATAACGAATCAGCTCGTTGAGCAGGTCTACGCCCTCAAAACCAGGATAGCAGAAGGTAAAATAGAAACCGTCGGAAATATCTTCATCCATATCCTTGTCATAAACGATATAGAAACCGTTATCGGTAAAGTATTTCTTCATGATGCAGGCTTTCTCGCCATACTCCTTAATATCCTTGACGAAGTTGAAGGTGCCATCGTTAGCGCCCTTGAGCATGGCAGCCATGGCATACTGGACAGAGTGGGCGGTACCGGAGCTGAGGCAATAGAGGGTGCCGAAAATCAGGGCACGACCCAGCTGAGTCTGGCTATAGAAACGACCTAAATCGGGACACTCCATATTGAACAATGCGGGGCTCACCACCATCATGGCGATACGCTCACCGGCATAGCTGAAGGACTTGGAACCGGAAATCATGATGACGAACTTGTCGGTATATTTGGCCACAGTGGGCTGGAAAGGAGGCTGACCGGGAACGCTATAGTCCTTGCGGAAGTCCATGAGGAAATAGGCAGAGTCCTCAATAACAACGACACCATACTTATTAGCGACCTCACCAATAATCTTCAGCTCATAGTCGGTGAAGCAGAACCAAGCAGGATTGTTGGGACTGGAGAAAATCATGCAGGCGACATCGCCGTCGTGCAGCTCTTCCTCCAATTTGTCGCGCAGTTTGTCGCCACGGTACTCATACACGTCGAAGGCCTTCATGGGGATGCCCAACACGCGGCACTGCTGTTTCTGCACGGGGAAACCTGGGTCGACAAACAGGACTTTGGTCTTCTTGGCATCGTAGCGTGTGAGAGTCAGGAAACTGGCGAAACCTGCCTGCATGGAACCAACGGTAGGAACACAGCAGTCGGGGGTGACATCGATGTCGAGGAAATTCTTCACAAAGCGTGCTGCCTCCTTTTTGAAATCGGGCGTGCCGTAGATCTCAGGGTAGATAGAGGCAACGCCCTTCTTCAGCGCCTCGATTTGGGCGTTGACACCAATCTGGGGAGCAGGGAGGCCCGGAATACCCATCTCCATTTTCACAAAGCGAACACCGGTCTCTTTCTCAACGTCCTGAATCATCTTACGCATCTCACGGATGGAAGCCTTACCAGGGTTGGCTATCTTGTTTTGCTGAGCAATCTTGTCGATTACCTCTTTCTGTATAGGAATTTGAGTCATATTATATTATTTTTAAGTTAGTTATTTCTGATTAAAATCTTTTAATTTCACAACATTGATGGGGCTGACCGCCTTGATGATATCGTACACCTGCTTCTGTTCATCAGGAGGGGCCGGGGTGAAAATGCTCACCAGTTCTGAGATTTTCACGTCTACAAACTGCTGCACCGACAGCAGGTTAGAACGACTTTTCTGCACCCGCTGCAACTCCTGCAGGGCAGCGATGATATTCTGGCGGGCTTGGGGCTGGTCCTTGGTCATCATGTCCAGGCCCATGCGGTGGTACTGGTAGTAGACCGAATGCAGGCCAGCATAAGCCGAATTGGTGTGGTTCTCCATAAACCAGTAGCGTGCCTTTTGGCTACCAGTGCTGGTCCAACCCTTATTGGAGGCGGCATTGGACTCGGCGGTCTGACAGATGGTGCGGGCCACTTCGTAGAACGGCTCACCACCATTGGGTGCGAAACTGTCGAAATACATGCCTAACATGATGTACAAGTAGTAAGAAACAGCCGACGAGAGATTGCTGTAGTAGGTGTTCATGTCGTAATCCAATGGCTGACTCTCATTATAAGAAAAGGAAAAGTCAGCTGCCGACTCAACATAATTAAACAAGCCTGTCGTATAAGTTGAATTATACACAGGCCTGCGCATCTGAATTGATATCTGTCCTTTGAAATCATTCGCCGTGGCACGCTCGGTAAGGATGAGACTAAACGAGCAATCTATCTTTTCCTGTTGTTCAAACTCCAGATTGGTCCATCGGCGATTGTTGATGAAATCCTCCAGTGCCTGCTTCATGTTATCGAAAACCGTTTTGTCCGATGACTCGTAGGCCTGGGTCGTATTGAGCAGTTTCTGATAGTTGACAGACACGGCACAATTAAACTCTTGGGCATGAGCAACACCCAAGAGTGTGAATACCAGCATTATGGCCACACTTCGTTTAATCATATTCTTTTGCAAATATACAAATAATTTTTGATTATTCCGTCTCCTATTGAAAAATATATTTTTTTATAGATTTATACATATTATATGAATAAAAAATCGTATCTTTGCAAATTATTTTTGAATAAAAAAACACATGATAATATGAGCGAAGAACAGAAGACTCAGAACAACTACAGTGCCAGCAACATCACCGTACTCGAAGGTCTTGAGGCCGTCCGCGTGCGTCCAGCCATGTACATCGGCGACGTCAATTTCCGCGGCCTCCACCACCTGGTCTATGAGGTTGTCGACAACTCCATCGACGAAGCCTTGGCAGGCTATTGCAACAAAATATACGTGAGCATCAACGAAGACAACAGCATCACGGTTGAGGATAATGGCCGTGGCATCCCCGTGGACATGCACGAAAAGGAGCATCGCTCCGCCCTCGAGGTGGTCATGACCGTTCTGCATGCCGGCGGCAAGTTCGACAAGGGCAGCTACAAGGTCTCCGGCGGTCTGCACGGTGTAGGTGTTTCCTGTGTCAACGCTTTGAGCGACCACATGACCGTCAACGTCTACCGCGACGGCAAGACCTACCAGCAGGAATACTCAAAGGGCAAGCCTCTCTACCCTGTCAAAGAAATAGGTCCTGCCGACAAGACGGGCACACGCATCACTTTCCATCCCGACGACACCATCTTCACCACCACCGTATATGACTACGCCACCCTCCTGGAACGCATGCGCGAACTGGCCTACCTGAACAAAGGCATCGACATCACCATCGAGGACAAACGCCCCCACGAGGACGGCACTTTCCAGAAAGACCATTTCTATAGCGAGAAAGGTCTGCGCGACTTCATCGCTTATCTCGACGAGAACCGCGTGAGCCTCATGCCCGAAGCAATCTATATCGAGGGCGAGCGCAACGGCATCCCCATTGAGATTGCCATGCAGTACAACAGTACCTATAACGAGAACATCCATTCCTACGTCAACAATATCAACACCCACGAAGGCGGCACCCATTTGGCCGGCTTCCGCAGCGGCCTCACCCGCACCCTCAAGGCCTATGCCGACAGGAGCGGTATGTTGGCAAAAGCCAAGGTCGACATTTCTGGCGACGACTTCCGCGAAGGCCTCACCGCCATCATCAGCGTCAAGGTGGCCGAGCCCCAGTTTGAGGGCCAAACCAAGACCAAATTGGGCAACAACGAGGTTCGCGGTGCCGTCGACTCGGCCGTGAGCGAAATGTTGGAGAACTACCTCGAGGAACACCCCTCCGAAGCCCGCATCATCGTGGAGAAGGTCATCCTTGCCGCCCGCGCCCGTCAAGCCGCCCGCAAAGCACGCGAGATGGTGCAGCGTGGCAATGTCTTCAGCAGCGCCGGACTCCCCGGCAAGCTGGCCGACTGTCAGGACGGCGACCCCAGCATGTGCGAGATTTATTTCGTCGAGGGTGACTCTGCAGGCGGATCTGCCAAGCAGGGTCGTGACCGCCGCTACCAGGCCATCCTGCCCCTCCGCGGTAAAATCCTCAATGTGGAGAAAGCCATGCGCCACCGCGCCTTTGAGAGTGAGGAAATTAAAAACATCTATACTGCCCTGGGCGTTACCATCGGAACACCCGAGGACAGCCAAGCCCTGAACCTCGAGAAACTGCGCTACCACAAGGTCATCATCATGACTGATGCCGATGTCGACGGTGCCCACATCGACACCCTGATGCTCACCTTCTTCTTCCGCTATATGCCGGAGCTCATCGAGAACGGCTATGTCTACCTGGCCACTCCCCCACTCTACCTCGTCAAGAAAGGTAACAAGAGCTTCTATTGCTGGAGTGAGGAAGAACGCGAACGTGCCATGGAGGCCGTGGGCGACAAGGGCGTACACGTCCAGCGCTACAAAGGTCTGGGTGAGATGAACCCCGAACAGCTGTGGGAGACCACCATGGACCCCGAAAACCGTCAGCTGCGCCAGGTCACCATCGAAAACGCCGCCTCTGCCGACCGTGTCTTCAGCATGCTCATGGGAGACGATGTGCCTCCCCGTCGTGAATTCATCGAAAAGAACGCCACCTATGCACAGCTCGACTTCTAAGGTCAGCCGGTTGAATAGGGCTTTCAAATAGAATAATAAATCATTTAACACTTTAACTACTCAATTATTATCAGTATGAAACAAAACCTTCTCCTTATCAGCAACTCCACCATGCGTGGCGAAGCCTACCTTGGCTGGTGCAAAGATATGATTGCCGACTTCTGCAAACGTCATGATGTCAAGAAGGTACTCTTTGTCCCCTATGCCGGCGTCAGCCTGGCTGAAGGCGGTCTCCGTGCCTCCTACGATGCCTATGAGGCCAAGGTGAAGAAAGTCTATGCCGAATTCGGTGTCAAACTTACCAGCACACACCACTATGCCGACCCCGTCAAGGCCGTCTACGAGGCCCAATGTGTGGCCGTAGGCGGGGGCAACACCTTCCATCTAGTCAAAGAACTTCACCGACTGGGCCTCATGCAGGCCATCAGCCGCCGCGCCAAGAACGGCATGCCCTACATGGGTTGGAGTGCAGGCAGCAATGTGGCCGGCCCTACCCTCTGCACCACCAACGACATGCCCATCGTCGAACCTTCCAGCTTTGAATGCATGGGACTCGTCCCCTTCCAAATCAATCCCCACTACACCGATTTCTTCGATCCCAAACATGGTGGCGAAACCCGCGATGACCGCCTGAAAGAGTACATCATGGTCAACCCATACGCCACCGTTGCCGCCATCCGCGAAGCTACTGCCCTGCTGCTTGAGGACGGAAAGCTCTCGCTCATCGGCAAGCCCAACAAAATGAAGGTCTTCAAGACCAACATGGCCAACACGAAGGAATATGGTCTTAACGACGACATCAACTTCCTCATGTAAGCTTGACAAAAAAATAAGGTGGGTCAATTCATGACCCACCTTTGTTCATAACACACATCTATCAACCCGTTAAAACACTTTGTTACAATGAAATGGTTTTTCAAATGCTTTAAGCAATATGCCGACTTTAGTGGTCGCGCACGCCGTAAAGAGTATTGGTGGTTCACCCTCATCAACTTCATCATCATGGCAATTCTGATAATTGGCATGCTTGTACCCGTAATCAAGCTGGGCTATTCCTCAGCCATGTCCGGGGGCTCTATGAATGATGTAGACCCTATGGAGATTGCCATGAGCATATTTAAGAATCCTTGCCTTTATCTCTACTTGGTTTACTACCTTACCATACTGGTCCCCACCATTTCCGTCTTCGTCCGCCGCATGCATGACATCGGACGTTCGGGCTATTGGGCATTCCTTTATTTTGGATTATCCCTCATCGGACAAGTAGTCAATTTCTCAATTCAGAGTGATGGAGCCAAAGGAATTACAGTCATCACCTCCATGGTTATTCTGTTCATCTCTATCTTCTTCCTCGTTTGGCTTTTCACCAACTCTCAGTATGGTCCCAACCAGTACGGCCCCAACCCCAAAGGTGAAGGCAATCCCCAAGAGGACGTTTCGACTACTCTCCAAGAGGACGTTTCAACCACTTTCCAAACGAATGAACAATAGGTCCACCCAACCTGCGTAATCCTAAACTACCTACATCTGACTGCGTGCAACCCACCAGTCAGTTTTTCATACAGCGGTATCAACGCCAAAAGTGAGTCCTGTCGCCTCGAAAACTATCGTTGTATTTATTTTTGAAACAATAGACAATCCACTTATGACTAAATATATTGGAGCACATGTTAGTGCCAGCGGCGGTTTGGGCAATGCCATCCTCAATGCCGAAGCCATCGGTGCCAACGCTTTTGCACTCTTCACCCGCAACCAGCGTTCCTGGACAAGCAAACCCCTCACCACCGACGAAATCCACACTTTTCAACAACTCCTTATTGAACGAGGCTTTCAGCCCCAGCATGTTCTTCCTCACGATAGTTACCTCATCAATCTCGGCAACCCCGAGGAGGAAAACCTTCTTAAGTCGCGCAATGCTTTTCTCGACGAGATGACACGCTGCCAACAGTTGGGTCTCTCTTTGCTCAATTTTCACCCTGGTGCCCACCTCAACAAAATCAGCGAGGAGCAATGCCTCGACCAGATAGCACAGGAAATTAACCGCGCCCTCAACCAAACAGAAGGGGTGACAGCTGTCATTGAGAACACGGCAGGTCAGGGCAGCAACCTTGGTTTCAAATTCAGCCAGATTGCACGCATCATTAGCGGAGTAGACGACAAGAGTCGTGTGGGTGTCTGCATCGACACCTGTCACGCCTTCGCGGCAGGTTATGACCTCAGCACCGAGATGGGTTATCAGTTCAGTTTCGACGAGTTCGAACAGGAGGTTGGATTCAAATATCTGCGAGCCATCCACCTCAACGACACAAAGAAAGGATGCGGCAGCCGTGTCGACCGCCACGAAACCCTCGGCAACGGCTTCATTGGCAAGGAGTTCTTCAAACGATTTATGCACGACCCCCGCTTCGACAACATCCCCATCATCCTGGAGACACCCGACCCGTCCTTGTGGTCACAAGAAATCGCTTGGCTCCGCAGCCTCTAACGACACCTTTCTTATCATTGCACTAAAGAATAAAAAAAAGCTAAGCCTCCCCATCTTAGGAGAGGCTTTAATTTATAATAGCCATCAAAGATAACAAAAATCTTTGCAGTTCATACGATTATGACCGCTTTCGGTACATAATCTTTTCATCACACTTTATCTAATCAGCGCCACGGTGCCTCTGCGCTGGTGAGTGAGCCCGTCCTTGTCGACATAATAAATCACATAGACATATCCACCCTGAGGCAAAGCACGACCCTTGTAAGTGCCATCCCACGACTGGTTGATATCGATGCTATGGAACACCTGATGGCCTTGGCGGTTGAAGATGGTGATGCGGTAGTTGCTCACGCTGGCATCGGCCTTGTTGAGACGGGCACGGAAAGTAGTGATGTCGGGATTGTCTGAACTGGGAGCAAAAGCATTAGGCACCCACAGAATGGTATCTTCTATCACCCCATTGTTGATAGTGTTCTTCTCCACCTGCTTGATGGGTTTGTTCTCTACTATGTTAGTCTCCACTTGTGCGGGAGCCGGTGTCTCCACTTTCGCAGGGGTAGGTTCTGTAAATGCAATGGGTTGCGCCACCACAGCGGGTACATTTTCCTCAGCTGAGTAACTCTCAGGCTTGACAACTAACACCTGCCCATTGGCATTGTTGGACACAACGGGAACTGACAACGAGGGAAGCGAGGCTTGCTGCACGGCTGTTTCATTATTCTTCGATTTATGCGAGGATGGGGCCTGGAAAGGTTGCTGGACCTGCATCTTGGCAGCCTCTACCTCCTGCTCCATTGCGGGAGTAGCCTGTGCGGGAGCCTTTGTCACCTGCGCCACAGTGGGCACAACAGTCTCATTGCTGGCAGAGGGAGTATTGTAGGGCCAGAGGGAGACTGCAACAATGGCGGCCACGGCAATCACCGCGCCAATCGAACCACCTACCATTTGACGGCGGAGTTCCTGACGACGGAGCGTCTTCCTAATCTTATTCCACACCTCGGGGTCTGGTTGTGAGCTATAATTCCTTAACTTGTTGTCCATATCTTATGCTGACTTTAAATTCGACAATTTTTCTCTTAACATCCGGCGGGCTCTGGAAAAATGACTGCGGACAGTCGACTCCTGAATTCCCAATTGCTCAGCAATCTCACTGTACTCCATTTCCTCAACCTCATGCATGTTGAATACCACCCTGAACTGCTCAGGCAATTCCTGAATGGCACGGACGATTTGATCCATCGTATAGTGATCATTCTCAATAGGTGTTTCATCCATGCTAGCCACCAAATCCTCCTGATTCTCAAGAGTAGCCATGTCCGTATACTGTATCTGTCGGTTGCGGGTGACATAGTTGATTGAAACGTTCACCATGATCTTATAGAGCCAGGACTCCACAGAATTGGCATTCTGCAGCCTGCCGATACTTTCAAAGGCCTTAATGAAACCGTCATGCAACAAGTCCTGGGCCTCGTCACGCGAATGGGTGTAGCGCATGCAAACACCCAGCATCATGGGAGCAAAGCGGTCATACAGCATCTTTTGCGCTGTCGACAACCCCCTTTGGCAACCAGTCACTATTATTTCCATTTCGGTTTTCATTCCCTCTATAGACACACCAATATCATTTTTGTTGCAAAAAAACGAAAAAAAAATCAATAAATAAAAATTCTCATGTTTTCTGCGACATAGCCTAATTGCGGAGTGCCTAAAATGGAGGCAAATCGTCCGCCCAAATCCACTCCAAATGCTTGCATCGCTGTTTTGACTGCTGCGAATAAAAAGAGTGGTGCTTACTACGCAGTAAGTTGTATGTAACTCCTCCCTAAGTCCTCCATTTAGATTAGATTTATATTAGTATTTAATTATATTTTGACTATTAAAACTAGTCTAAGAATAATTAAAACATAAACAAAATAGAATCTAAGCATAATCTAAATAGTGCTTCCTCTACTGTTTATCAAAGCCTTAGCATATACGCAATAAGCATTCTGTGCTTTTGTCGCAAGGTACTATAAGGAACTGCAACGGGTATGACAATTACCTGAGAGGTGGTGGATTCCGCTTGTTATGAGTCAATCATTTAAACCCAGATGGAGGAACATCTGTCTTGTGCGTAAAAAAATAATATTGCCATATGTGATTTTTTTTGTATTTTTGCAGATTGAAATAACGGCAGCTGACTCTATCGCCGGCAGGACCCTCAGGGGCCCTGCGGGAGGAAAGTCCGGGCAACGCGAGCCACCATACTTCCTAACGGGAAGGCAGCTGGGAGCAAAGGGCCCTGCTGACAGCAAGTGCCACAGAAAGAAAAACCGCCTTCGGGTAAGGGTGCAAGCGCGGAGTAAGAGCCCACGACAGGCGGCAGTGATGCCGCCCGATGGCAAACCTTATGGGTTGAAAGACCAAATATACCGACATTTAAGGGCTGGCTCGCCCGTTGTCGGGGGGTAGGTTGATAGAGGCCGGCGGCGACGTCGGCAGTAGATTGATGATAGAGACTGTCGTCTGCGACAGGACAGAACCCGGCTTATGAGGCTGCCGTTTATTTATTATGAACAACAAAGTGAAAGATATGAAGAAAAACATATTTTGGTTCCTGGCCGCAGCTCTACTGACCACGGCATGTTACAATGAGGGCACGCTGGTGAACAATCCCTCGCCTCTGATGCTGTATCAGCACAAGCCTACCGAGGTGCGACTGCTTGCCCTGGCCAAGAGTTACGCCGAAGCCATCAACCGCAACCTTGAGGACAAGGTGGTCCACCCTGGCCAATATGCCGACTACGGAGTGGCTCTGGCAAAGTTAGGCCTTCTGGAACAAGCCAATCAAATGTTCAACAACGAGAAGACACTCTTTCCCAACAGTTCAAAGTATGTCGACTTTCTCAAACGTACCTATACACCCAACTTCTTTGCCGACAGCCATTTCGACACCTCAAAGATAGACCTCAAAACACTCGATACCATCAAGGTGGAATTCACCCCCGAAGAGTTGGCCGCACAACAGGAGTTGGAGGCCGACCCCGAATACCAAAAGATGTTGAAACAACAACAACTGGAAGAGAAGGAGGCAAAGGCCAAGGCTGTAAAGCAAGCCCGTCAGGAACGTGCCAAAGCCAAGGAGGCCGAGCGTAAAGCCCAAACCAAGGCCAAGGAGAAGGAAAAACGCGAAAAGGAGCAGGCCAAGAAGGCCGCCGAGAAAGAACGTGCCAAGGCCAAGAAAGAAGAGCAAAAAGCCAGAGATGAGGCAAAGAAAGCTGAGCTGAAGGCCAAAGAAGAAGCCAAGAAAGCCGAGCAAAAGGCCAAAGAAGAAGCCCGCAAGGCCGAAAAGAAAGCCAAACAAGAAGCCAAAGAAGCCGAGATAGCGGCGCAGAAAGCAGCCGAAAAGGCTGCCGCCGAAGCCAAGAAAGCTGAGGAAAAAGCTCAAAAAGAGGCCGAAAAAGCCGAGAAAGCCGCAAAACGAGAAGCTGAGAAAGCCGCAAAAAAAGCTCAGAAACAGAACGAACAGAACACCAAAGTAGAAGACTCAGAAGAGGAAGACGAATAACCTGTTCACACAATGAAAGTATACCCACAACTACGCACCATGAAACACACATCGATACCCCTCATCTTTCTTGCCCTCCTGCTGATAATCTCATGCAAGAGCGAAAAGAAAGTGACCACCTACGAAGAACTCTATAAAGAGCAGCCTTTCACCATACTGATTGTTCCTACTCAGGACAACACCAAACGTCTGCAAGAAAAGAGCACCCAAGACCGTGTGCTCAACGAAGAACTGGACATGGCAGCCACTTTCCTGCAACAGAGCTGCGTAGAGCCGCTGGTGAGCCAAGGCTATTATGCCATTCCCCCACTGGCCGGCAACACCATTCTGGAGAAATACGGCAAAACCTACCGCCAGCTGATGCTTGACAACATCACCGACCTCAACAACCAGTATGGAGTTGACGCCATCCTGTTGGTGGCCATTCACAAATGGATGGAGCCAGAGGTGAACGAAGTGGTTGTTTTCGCCGAATTCACACTACGTTCCGTCAAATCGGGTTTAGAACTCATGCACACATGGGTGCGTGGCGACAAGCTGCAACCTGTCGACGACAAAGGTGACCCCATTGAACTGGCCGCCGACCTCGCCTTTATCAAGACCACCCAAATGAAGCCCCGCCTGGCACACCGTTGCCTGCTGCTGCAAGGCATGAGCGACTTTGCGCTGCGCAATATGCCCACGAGTGCCAGCCGCTGGATGTTCAAACAAGATCAATACACGTCGGCCAACCCCAACTTCTACAGCTTCCTCATGAACACCGACGGGAGCATTGAAAGAGAAAAATACAACGAAGACGCATTTGGCAATGAATGTTTCACGGATTGAACTATCCCTCACCCCTGCCCTATATGAATGGCGCACCATTCAACAGCACCACACCACGGTGGCTGTCGATGTGCTGCGAGCCACCACAGCCATCTGCGCAGCCTTCAAGGCCGGCATTGAAGAGATTGTTCCTTTAGACACCTTGGAAGGGTTAGAGCCCTACCGCCAACAAGGTTACCTGCGTGCTGCCGAGCGGGGGGGCAAGAAAGTAGACGGAGCCGAATGCGGCAACTCTCCAACCGAATACCTTGCCATGGATCTTCACGGCCACCGTATGGCCTACAGCACCACCAACGGCACCGTGTGCATCCTTCGAGGCAGCGATGCCGAGCGTACCTTGGTTGGCTGTTTCGCCAATATTAGCGTCTTGACAGAGAAACTCTTGCAAGAGCCTCAAGACTTAGTCATACTTTGCAGCGGCTGGAAGAACGATTTCAGCATCGAGGACACGCTCTTTGCCGGAGCCCTCTGTCAGAGACTTATCGAGAGCGGACTATATAGCTCCACACACGACTCCGTGCACATGGCCATCAGCCTCTGGCAGCTTTGCCAGAACGACCCTTACGGATACTGCCTGCAACACGCCAGCCATGTCAAACGTTTGCAAGGTTTTGGCCAAGGTGCCATCCGCGACATCGCCTTTGCCTTTCAGCAAGACACTTGCCCCTTGGTGCCCTACCTCCACCAAGGGGTGCTAAAGATATAACCCACCTGAAGCGAAATAGAAAAAAATATGAAGCGTATAATTCTTATTCTTATAGCATTAGCAACCGCAACAGTCAGCCACGCCCAGCGGAGCGACTCCCTCTCCTGTGGCTACGACCATACTTTCCATGCCCAACACGCCATCGCACCGGCATTCCTCATCACCACCGGCTCATTCATTGCAGGATCGGAGTATCTGTTCAATAAGATAGACAAACCCATCCAACAGTGGTCGCAAAAAGACGGACACCAGCCGTTTCCTATCGACAACTATTTCCAATACGCTCCTATCGTTACCGTTCCCATCTTGAAACTCTGTGGCTTAGAGAGCAAACACAACTGGAGAGACCTGGCATGCCTGACAGGAGGTTCCATCCTTTTAGCAACCACATTCAGCTTGGGCTTAAAATACTCACTTAGAGAAGAGCGCCCCTATGGAGGGGTCTTCACCAGCTTTCCTTCAGGGCACACCATCACGGCCTTCATGGGCGCAGAACTACTTCGTCGCGAATATGGTGACGAATATCCTGGAATAGCCATTGCGGGCTATGTGGTTGCCACCGGTGTAGGATGCATGCGTGTTTACAACAACAAACATTGGGCCTCCGATGTCATTGCCGGAGCCGGTTTCGGCATTTTGAGTGCAAGCCTAACCTACTGGCTGGCACCCTATCTGAGATTCTAAGCCACCTTTTACCACACCATACCATCATGCTTCTCAAAACCATTGCACACATCGAAACCTGCTTCGCCACCAAGTTTGGAGTGCCTCGACAGGCTGGCATTGTGCAAACGCCAGGGCGCATAGTCTTTGAGCCCGAATACCGAGTGGCTGAAGCTGTGCGAGGATTGGAAGGCTTTGACTACATCTGGCTGATATGGCAATTCAGCAAGGCAGTACGCGACGACTGGTCACCCACCGTGCGTCCACCCCGTTTGGGAGGCAACCAGCGCATGGGAGTCTTTGCCACGCGCAGCCCTTTCCGTCCCAACGCATTAGGACTCTCTGCTGTGAAACTCGACCGAATTGAGCATGACCCACAATTGGGTCCTGTGCTATACATTACTGGTGCCGACCTGATGGATGGAACCCCCATCTACGACATTAAACCCTACCTTCCCTATACCGACAGCCACGCTGAGGCACGTAGTGGATTTGCCACATGTCCCGCCGACACACTTCTGGAGGTCACATGTGAAAATGCCCTCATAAAAAAAATGCCCCAGCCACTCCGCCAGCCCCTCATAGACGTCCTATCCCATGACCCACGGCCACAATATCAACATGACCCCGACAGAATCTATGGCATGCAATTCTCAGGCTTTGAAGTCAAATTCCGTGCAGATGGCAACCAACTCATCGTGGTGAACATAGAACAGATTCCTTAGCTAATCTAAACTACAAACTATCAACTAATAGAAATGGCCATAATAAAAAAACTCCCGTCTACTTGGCGGGAGTTTTATGCGAATCTGTGATTAAGCTTCTTTAATGTTGGGCTCTTCAAGACCGAGGTGTTTCTTGCGGTCGACCACTTTCAGATAGAGACCAATCAGGAGTGCGGCAGCGCCAAGGCAAGCCAGCATCACCAAGGGCCAAGTGTAGTCGTAAGAAACAGCCACCTGCTCACTCACGGCAGCCACCTGCTGCTGAGCCTCGGCAGCGGTCATAGTACCGGCCTCGACAGCAGCCTGGGTCTGCTCCTTAATGGCAGCAATCTGAGCCACGAGCTCAGGATTGGTATTATCAAGCACCTTACCAATCAGCAACGGGAAGAGCCAGAGGCCGATATTCTGAATCCAGAAAATCAGCGCATAGGCCGAACCGATGATTTTCTCGTCCACCAGCTTAGGCACAGAAGGCCAAAGGGCTGCGGGCACCAGCGAGAAGGAAGCACCCAGCACAAGAATGGTGACATAAGCCACGATGACACCGCCAACGGCAGAACCCTTGAACTGCGGCAACACAAAAGCAAAGGTCAGGTGGCAGAGCACCAGCAGGATGGAACCGATAAGCAGCATCGAAGCAGCCTTACCCTTATGGTCGACATAATTGCCCAGAATGGGGGTGATAGCCACAGCCAGCAGCGGGAAGACGGCAAAAATTGTCTCAGCAGTACCGCGCATATAACCCATGTAGCAGTAAACCACCAATGCCAGCACAGCAATAGTCATCAGGGCAACCTTCATGCCATTCTTCTTGGAGAAGTTGCTGGCAAATGCACAAGCTGCCACAGCCAGCATGATGACATACTGCACGATAGTCACCGAATCGCCACCCCAGAAAGTGTTGGGGTCAGCAGCATTGAGGGTGAGGTTGCACTGGAGCATATTCACAGCATACTTTTGGAAGGGGAAGATAGCACTATAGTAGAGCACGCAAAGAAGTGCAACCAGCCAGAAACCAAGGCTGGAGACAATCTTTCCGATATCCTTAATCTTAAAGGGATCGTCCTTCTCTTCTGCCTCGCCTGTCTGGGAGTCGAGTTTCTTATCCATGAAGAAGTAGACGATGAACATCATCAGAGCGATGCAGAGAAGCACCACACCGAAAGCCACAGAACGGCTCACATCGATGTGTCCGCCCAGCTTGGCAAAATAGGGCGAGAAAATCATGCAGGTGGCAACACCCAAGCGGGCAAGAGCCATCTCAGAGCCCATGGCCAATGCCGTCTCACGACCCTTGAACCATTTCACAATACCGCGGCTGACGGTAATACCGGCCATCTCGCAACCACAGCCAAAGATCATAAAGCCACATGCGGCCAGCTTAGCCGAAGCAGGCATGCCACGATAGAACGGTGCCACACCAATCTCCTCAAACAGGGGGATATAGTTCAGGTGGTTGGTAAACCAAACCTCAAGGCCACTACCCTTGAAACCTTCACTTACGGCATAATACTTAATCAAACCGCCCACCAGCATCACAGCACCCGAAAGTACTGCGGTGAAGCGTACACCCATCTTATCTAGGATGATACCGGCAAAAATCAGGAAGAAGACAAAGACATTCAGGAAAACCTCCGACCCCTGCATGGTGCCAAAAGCTGTAGAATCCCATCCCCTTTCAGACATCATTAGGTCTTTGATGGGCGATAATATGTCCATGAATATGTATGAACAAAACATGGCCAACGCCAAAAGTAGTAGCGCAATCCAACGCATTGCCGCGCTGTCTCTAAGTGTTTTAATACTATCTGTCATAATCTTATTATTTTGATACTTTTTCCAAATCGAGAATGCAAAAATACAAAAAAAATTCGTACTTTTGCAAATTAAATCATTATTTTATTAAAAAATGAAAATCAACCCCGACACCCTCCACTTTTTCTCCCAGCTGCTTGCCAACAACAACCGCGACTGGTTCAACGCCAACAAAGATCGGTGGAATGCCATCCTGGCCGACTTTACCAACTTCACCCAAGCCCTTATCGACGCCATGACTCCCCTCGACCCTGGGTTAAAGAACCTACAGGCAAAACAATGCATCTACCGCATCTACCGCGACCTGCGCTTCACCACCGACAAACGACCCTACAAAACCCATATAGCCTGCTTTCTCTACTCCGGTGGCGACCGCACCCAATGTTCTCCAGGCTACTACCTGCAGGTGGGCTTTTCCGACTTCGACCAACAAAACGGGTGCTCACTCGGCGGAGGATTCTTCATGCCTTCGGCCAAACAACTTGCCGCCATCCGACAAGAAATATTCTACTGCACCGACGAATTTAAAGCCATCATGGCCCAACCAAGCTACAAGAAATATTTCGGCAACCAGTTCTACACCCGCAAAAAACTCACCCGCCCGCCCAAAGGATATCCCGCCGACTGGCCCGATGTCGACCTGCTCAAATGGACCGACTACACCACCATGTACACCATGCCCGAGAAATACATCCTCACCGACCAACTATTCGACCAGGTGCTAAAAGTATGGAAAGCCAGCCTTCCCCTCAATCTTTTTCTCGAACGTGCCATTGACAACTTCAACGAATAGACCCAACACTCACCATCCACACCCACACCATCCTACCAGCAACGACTACCAATCCAGTGGTTTAAGTTCGCGGTCAGCTTGCTCTTGAGGCATTAGGTTAAAGTGCCACCACTCCGACCAAAGAGGAATCAGCCCTACAGACTTCATCAACCGACGCAGCATCAGTCGATTCTCATACGCCTGTCGGCTAATCTTTCCTTCTGCCACCAACTGCTTCTCTCTGTCAATATTGGCTTCGGGA
The DNA here is from genome assembly GCA_016280915.1 of Bacteroidales bacterium. Taxonomy (GTDB): domain Bacteria; phylum Bacteroidota; class Bacteroidia; order Bacteroidales; family P3; genus Colimorpha. The sequence continues at coordinate 25,450 of JAEEHQ010000054.1, read as the reverse complement.
CCAAAATGGTCGAAAGGCGTACCCATGTCAATCATTTGACCCGATAAAGTAACAATTGTGATATCCACAGCAGCGCCATAGTTGTGCATGCCCGGACCCTTATTGGGATTGGCCACATAAATATTCTGGGGAGTGCCAGCCACGATGTGAAACATCTGTCGCTGGATAGAAAGAGGTCGTGCCGCATCGAGAACCATCAGCGATAGGTCCGGCCGATCGGCCTTCAGCAGCCGTTGAGCCCGAACCACTTTTTCAGCCATATCGGGCAACAAGAAAGCTTTGTGCAAGTCGGTATAAAGCACCTTACCCACGAAATTATCGGCTGTGGCATAAACCAAATGCACCTGAATGGAGGTGTCGAGCTCATGCACGTCCACTAAGCCCAATTGGCGCAAAAAGGCTTCGGTCTTGGTGTCAAGGGAACTAGCAACTGTCTGTTGGGCAACGCTATCAACCACCGTATCGGTGGTAGTCACAGGAGCAAGGGCCTGCTGTCGGCAAGCCATCAGCAATAGGGACAACGCTAAGAGTCGGAAGAAGGTGTTAACTAGGTGTTTCATAGGTTATTATTTTTCATCCGATTATTCTAACTAATCAGGTGTTTTTACTAACTGTATTACTAAACTTTACCTCATCATCAGAGGTCGCGGGCTTGAAATCGGGCCACACGTAGCTCCAAATAGGTGTACTTACCGTTGAAATGCTCATACACATCCTTCAAGGTGGTGACATCCTTATGGTCTAACAGATAGTCTATTATCTCGTTCTGATTTTCTTCAGCAACCACCAAGTCGGCATCCAATGATCCATTTTCTACAGCCGTGAAAATATAGCCCTCCACGGTGCTCACAGCACGCAGCATAATACCTGCTACCTCTTCTATCGACTTGCCTTCGGCAAAGAGCCGAGCAGCTTTCAGCCAGTTGGGCTCTTTCTTACCCAACTGCTCCTCAATATAATCTTCAACCATCTGTACCAACTCTACCCCATATTTTGCCACTTTGGCGGAGCCAAGTCCTGGTATCTTTAGCAGCGATTTGCCGTCGCGTGGCAACTTGTCGGCAATGGCCAGCAGACTTTTTTGCTGGAGGATGGTGTAGGGGGGCAACTGACTTTCGCGGGCCTTAGCGGTACGCCATTTGGTAAGAATCTTGATGAGTTTGGGATTGCTGAGGTTGCTATAGATGTCTTCATTCTTCTGCACTCGTGCAGGTTTGGGTTTCTGCAAGGCAAAATTGACCTTGGTTTTTTGGTATTTGGGTATGTCGAAACCTTCTTTCTGTACCTGCTGCAGCAGGGTGGCTTTTAGCCCCATGGCTGTATTATAGCTCTCTGTGAGCTCTTTCAGCCGTTTGGAAACCTCTGTATTATCCACGCTCACGCCAAGCATTGGCCGCACCTGCGCATCTATCTGCTCAAGCTTTGGGAGGAAATAGCCAACGGCCTTGGCTATACGCTCAGCCAATAGGGACTGTGCCTGCTCCTTAGGCAACTGACCAATGGAGGTAAGCTGCATGCGGAAACGATCTGCCACATCGGACACCTGCGATGTCAAAGTGGCTGATAGTTGCGTCAAGGTGCTGCTATATTGGGGATAAGTGGTGCGTAGATGGTCTTGAAAAAGTCGATCCAACTGTTCCATAGCATGTTGCAAGGATCCGAAACCGAAGAGTTCGAAAAGTACGTCATAGTAATAAGAAATACGATAACCCTCCAGCTTTGCGGCAGCCTCTGCCACAGGGGTAAGGGTGGCATTGAAATGGTCGATATCGTCACTACCAATAGCGTTGCGGGCAGTAATAGGCGATAGCAAAGTCAGGCCCTCGAGGCTGCGGCAACGGCTCAATGCCACATAAACCTGCCCATAGGTAAAGGCTGCGGCAGCATCCACCTGCACACGGTCAAAGGTGAGGCCCTGTGCCTTATGAATGGTGATGGCCCAAGCGGTCTTAAGTGGAAACTGGGTAAAAGTGCCGTCGACAATCTGTTTGATTTGGTTATCCTTCGGGTCAATCTCATACTTGATGTTCTCCCATTGTTCAGGAGTAACGCGGATGGTCTCGCCATCTTCGTCCACCACCAACACCACACGCTGTTTTTGGCCCTGGTCGTCTATTTCATCAAGCACTTGGTCAACTGTGCCAATCTTGCCATTGTAGTATCGATGAGCCCCACTGCTGTCGTTCTTAACAAACATCACTTGCGCTCTCGGCTTGAGAGTAAGCTCTCTGTCGGTGGGGAAAGAATTCTCAGGGAAATTGCCCTCCACTTGGGCTTGTAGAGTAAAGGGAACCGTGACCAATGCCTCCATGCGTTGCCGGTTCACCTTATCGGCCTGATAGTTGTGTGTGGTGAGCAAGATGGGATCCTGTAGCATGTTGCATTCCTTGCCAGTCCTAGGCTTAGGGGGGCGCACCCTAGCATTCAACGTAGCCAATGTATCGGCATCGAAGTGGTTATCGCGTATATTGTTAAGCAACTGGACAAACGTAGGGTCCTGCTGGCGATAGATTGTGGAGAGTTGGATGGTGATGTAGTCAACTCGCTGGAGAGCTTTGCTGTGAAAGAAGAAGGGAGAAGGATAGACACGGTCCATATAGGGTTTCTCGTCATCAGTAACCACAGGGGCCAGCTGCTGAACGTCGCCAATCATCAGCAGTTGCACGCCACCAAAAGGACGGCTGTTGCGACGGTAACGTCGGAGCATAGCATCCACCGCATCCAATAGGTCGGCTCGCACCATGCTGATTTCGTCTATAATGAGCAGGTCGAGTGTACGGATGATATCAATTTTCGACTTGCGGAGCTGCTTCTTTTGGTCAGGCAGCTGATATTCCGTCACCAATTCAGGCACATCGGGCAGATAAGGACAGAAAGGCAGTTGAAAAAAACTATGGATGGTGACCCCTCCCGCATTTACAGCCGCCACACCCGTGGGAGCCAACACCACATGGCGCTTGTTGCAATGTTCCACCACATGACGGAGAAAGGTCGTCTTGCCTGTTCCTGCCTTGCCTGTGAGAAAGAGGGAGACACCCGTCTCCATCACATATCTTTCAGCCAATTCTATCTGAGGGTTTGTCTCCATAGAAATCGTTTTTGAACTTGCAAAGATAGTAAATATTTTTCATACTATTAAAAAATTATTAAGATGGGTTCTATTAATTCGATTTTGAGAGCGCGTGCCTCCCGCACGCTGAGCTTGAGCTATATCTACTTGATATACCCCACACTATAAATGCGGGGTTATTGAGAGTTTGCCTCTTCTAGGCAATTAATAGAAGTCACCTTAATTTTATAGCTGACAAAGTAAACGCGGCGTATAGGTCAAATTGCAGGATGATTTTTTGTACTTTGTCACAATAGGACAAATTGCAGGATAGCCAAATAATAATATATATGTTGTTTCTCAGACAACTATTAACTCCAGACAGGTAGAATTGTTCATTTCTCACAAACAATAAGCTGTAGGCAATGAGGCCTGTAAAAATCATGTGTAAATACGATTATCTAATAGTATTTTCAAACGTTTCCCCTAAAAAAGGCCTATTCCCTTGCAAAAAAAGAAAAAAGTTAGTACTTTTGCAAATCGAAAAACAAATCAATATGGACAAATTTGGCTGTGTTTTTTGGTCCTTCGTAGGTATAATCATTCTTTTTGCCTTAGGAAGCGATTCCACTTCTATTTGGTGGATAATTACAATTGTGAGCGTAATCACTCTTTTCATTATCTTATTCACTATATTTTATGGCAAAGAGCCCCCTATACCAAACGACAAAGAATCGAAAAACAATCACTCAAAACCTTATTCCTCACAGAGTTATCCTAACCCAATACATAGAATGACCGATACATCGTCGTATTGTCCGCCTAGCTCTACTGGGATACCACACCTCGAAGATTTTGATGAGAATGGTTTTGCATACAAAAACACATACAAAGATTCATCAAACCAGCCAGTTTCTCAATTCGACAATTATAAGAAACATGATGAAAAGGCCCCTGACTCATACTACTCGGAATCAAAAGACAACCACTCAACACCTTATTCTCCCCAGAGCAATCCCAACCCACAGAGTACGACAAGTGCATCGTCGTATTGTCCGCCTTGCCCTATCGGAGTACCTTACCTCGAAGATTTTGATGAAAATGGTTTTGCATATAAAATCACTTACAATGATACATCAAACCAGATAGTTTCTCAATTCGATAATTATAATAAACATGATGACTATGACGATAATCCGATGCAGACTGAAGACATTTTGACAATGGCAGATACAATTCTACATTACTGCCTAAGCCTTGAGAATGATGCTTCGTTTCGTTGCGAACTTGCAAAGCACAATATAGAATTCAACGACATCAATGGTGATCCACTTCTCGGATATGGGGCCGATGTGCGTCGATTATTCTTCATTGACATAGCCCACTGCTTTAGTGAAATGAACGATTACATAAATTTAGAAGATAGTGATAACGTAGGGGTTCTTTATTTGCTTTGTCTTTTATATCGTCCCGATTTGTGCCTTGACCACTCCAATGAGCATTTAGAAATCGTCCGCGAAGAATCTTCTGACATTATGACCCGTTTCGTACAGGCAATTGCCAATGCACCTATATTCAAAGAAGATGATGAAGCCGACTTTATGGTCGCATTGGTCCTTCTCCAATATGACCCTGACGAATTCCGTCACTATCTCATGTTACTATACCGTTTTTGTACTCTAGTTGCAAAAACTGATGGTCATATCTCTTCTAAAGAGCAAGCCTTTCTTCATCACATATCACATTTACTTGATACTGTTGGTAATAGTTACCGCAACGTTAAGACAGAACAGGTTTCGGAAAAACGTGGTAGCATAAATGAGCTAAACAATCTGATTGGCCTCGAAAATGTTAAACAAGAAGTTCAGACAATTTATAATTTCGCAAAAGTTCAGCTTTCTAGACAAGAGCAAGGACTAAGAAACACTCCCGTTTCTTACCATTGCGTATTTATAGGCAACCCTGGGACTGGAAAAACCACCGTTGCACGTATTATTGCAAGCATTTACGCAGAGTTGGGAGTTTTAGAGAAGGGCCAATTAGTCGAAACTGACCGAAGTGGGTTGGTAGCAGAGTACGAAGGCCAAACAGCAGTGAAAACCAACAAAGTAATAGATCGTGCAATTGGGGGTGTATTATTTATTGATGAAGCTTACGCTTTAGTCAACGGCGACCAAACTGACTTTGGTCGAGAAGCAATAGCCACTTTAATAAAACGAATGGAAGATGACCGAGACCACCTTGTTGTGATACTAGCTGGATACAAAGAAGAAATGAAGCAATTCATTGACAGCAATCCTGGCCTACAGTCTCGTTTCAACCGTTATATATATTTTCCTGATTATTCCGCAAAGGAATTGCACCAAATCTTCTGTTCATTAATCAAGAAATACGATTATTATTTAACTGAAGATGCATCTTCAACCATATTGAAACGGTTGACAGATGCTGTGAACAACAAAGGCAATAATTTTGGAAACGGAAGATTGGTGCGCAATTTCTTTGAAAAAACAATAGAACGGCAGGCAAACCGACTCACATCGTATACCAATCCTACACTTAAACAATTAAAAGAAATCACCGTCGAAGATTGCCTATGAATGACAAATGATTTCCCAAAAGGCTGTGTCTGTGAATGGATACCAGTTTCCCAAAGTAATTGGGACATAGTCGGGAAAGAGTTGCTTTAAAGAATCTACTTCTAACACAAGTCTCTATTCACTTGAGCTAAGTTCGGAATGTACCTCATTTTTTAAGTCCATGCGAGCAACCTTGATGATAAACCTCTGCCTATAAATAATAAAAAAAGCGGCCCCCAAAAACCCCTGGCGAACCGCTTGACGGCATAGTAATGATATGAGACAAAATAATAATATAATGAAACTAATGCCGTTATTTTACTTTTTCAGGTTTTTTCTATTAATTGCAAGCAATTAAAGTCTCGAACTCTAATCAAATACGATATATACAATTTACATATTCTCCTATTGTCTAATTCTTGAGAAGGTAAATCTCCTCTTCATTCTTTATTTTTATGTTTTTAAATATTCCACATTCTACTCTGGTGTCTTGCTTTTTCAAAGACTCCTTGGGGAAAATGAAGAGAACGCTGCTTAACGGCAAAGGCGGAAATGGTTCCGCTATATGGCGCCAGAAATGATTTCTCAGCTTCTTCCTCGAGAGCTTCAAAAAAAAGCGACTTGGCAGGTCTTCTGACTTACTCCCCGAGCCCCCGGTCTTCCCATGAGGAATGTTTCCACACAGTGACCTTTTCTTTTGGAGGCTGCAGTATGTCTTGGAGCTTACAGCAGCGGGACTGTTCAGGACTCGCACCTGATTCCCTTTTAACATCCATCAGACTGATTTCCGCAACCTTGCGGTCGGCAAACCCATGTCTCATGGACGACCAAATCGGTTGCAAAAATACAAATAATATTCCATTCCGCAACAGAATACCTCAAATTTAACAGCCATTAACAGACCTTAGGCTCAACTCATGAATGCAACACTATGAAAAAGAGAGCGGATGGCCGGGAAAGGCACATCGCCGATTCCCCATTGGGGGAGCCAACCATTATCAGAAAGATATGATGGAATGATACCGCACTATATCATGCCGTATTGGGTTGCGTATGCGATAGCCTCTGATATGTTTTTCACTCCCAGTTTCGAAAACACCTGTCGGCGGTAAAACTTAATGGTCTCTACCGACTTGAACATCATCCTTCCTATCTGGTCTAACGAAAAGCCCTGCGTTGTGAGCCTTAGCATAGACCGCTCGTCACCAGATAAGTGTACTACATTGAGTGGTTCCCATCTCCTGTTTTCTGAAGAATAAGAGAAAACATAGTCGGTGTCCTCAATGGCAGCCAGGATCACCGGCCCATCGCTGTGCACAGATGGCGACACAAGGCCAATCATGTACCGAGGATTCCCATCGTTGTTAAAATCCAGAAAACGCAACTTGTGGCACACCATGATCAAATGCGTATCATAATTGATATGAAAATTCAGAAACAAGGATAACCGCCTCCTGTCCTCCAATGGTATTTCCGCATTGCCCGAAGTAACCAGCGACTGCACATCTTTCAGTATATCCTTTTCTGTGCCGGAGATCAAGTTAGTAAAATAGCCAAGTCCTTTGTCTTGCACCTCCTGCTCCGACAGTCCACAACGCAAAAGAGGATAATCCGAAGAAAACACAAATTGGGCAGAACTTAAATCCATAATATACACACCCTGATAAGACAATGCCGCAAAGGTTTTGGCCATTTCGATATAATGCTCTATTCTGTCCGATGCATTTGCGCAACCTTTTGTATTCCTTGTACTATTCATGATTATCCTAATTGTTATTCGGTCTGCAAAAATACAAAAAAATTACACAATTGTGTAGAAAACGACCCGTTCCATTCAGCATTACACTTTTATGCAATGGCGATGTCGTGAAAAAATCGTACATTTGCATCGTCTATTTCGAAATGACAAAACCACATAATTAATTCAAAACAAATAAAATAATGGAAAAGAAAAAGTCCCCATAACTATTATGATATTGGGAGCAATTTATGGTTCAAAATCATTGACAATAATAAGATCAAACCAGTAATTTAGCAGAAAATATTGGCATATTGACCAAACACTTATTCAACGTTTTCGATAAGCCGAGAGCAGAGGGCAAACCACGAAGTGTTTGCACTATGCCGAGGCGAGAAAACGTCTGTTGCGAAGAAACGAACGTTTTCGATAAGCCGAACCCAGATAAGCTTGCTCTTAGGGTGAGGCGTGAAAACATCTGCACAAAAAACGAATGTTTTTATATAGAATAATCCTACTAACATATTATAATAAAGAAAACTATGAAAAAGTTATTTTTGATTTTTGCATTGCTTCCCGCATTTGCTTTTGCCCAGAATGCGGTAGTGAGCGTGATGCCGGGTTATTCTTTCGCCAGCAAAATGCAGGGACCCGCCTTGAGTGTTAACTATTCTCAGGCCTGGAAAGGTAAGAGCGGCTATAGTCAGCACTGGACCTGGCAGGTAGGACTTGCTTCTTATAATGGGGCAGAGAAAGAAGTAGACTTTGAACCGTTCCAAGACCAGGCTTTTTGCGACATGCTGTCCGTGGGCGTTGGATTCCAACAGCTCTTGGGCGAACGCTGGAAAGCAGAAGCCGATGTTTTTACCGGTTTTATTTATCATCATTCCGCTAAGCAAGGTGCCACACGCTACTTTTCGGCTGAGCTAGGTTCTCTTTTCTTAGGGGCCAATTTAAGAATAGGTTACCGCATTGGAGAGCACTTCGGATTAGGGCTCTACTCAACCTGCCTGATGCCAAGTTCCAATTTCCCCTTTGGCAGACCGATGGGCACTGCCGGTATCGACTTCTATTGGTCGCTATAGAATCCGCCGTTAGTGCATAAGCACCCACCGTGGGTCTGGCCCAGCTATCATAATGTCCTAACATGGCCGCAAAGCAAGCAAAAAAACTATTATTTTGCCAATCGAAAAAGCTTTTGTATCTTTGCAGCCGTATTAGAAACGCGGTCGAACCTTCTAACGAACTATCCGTCAGAACTATATGTTATCCTCCGAGTTTCATTTTAATGGTCAAAAAATAGATGTAACTCAAAAAAAAATGAATTGGTTTACTGATTTATTCACGCAACCTACTGTTGCCAACTCGGTGCTGATACTCTCGCTTGTGATAGCGGCGGGCATGGCGCTTCAACTGATCCGCTTCCGCGGCATCTCTTTGGGTGTGACTTGGATTCTCTTTGTGGGTATCCTTTTGGGCCAGCTGGGCATCAGCATCGATACCCATGTCTCGCACTTTGCTAAAGAATTCGGCCTTATCCTCTTCATCTACTCTATTGGTCTTGAGGTTGGTCCAGGCTTCTTCCGCTCGCTTAAGTCGGGCGGTATCATGCTTAATGGTTTGGCCCTCTTGGCCATCCTGCTTGGCTGTCTCATCACGGTGCTTATCATCAAGCTCTCCGGCGAGCCGACGCAAGCCATGATTGGTGCCCTCTACGGCGCTGTTACCAACACCCCCGGTCTGGGTGCCGCACAGCAGACTTTTGCCGACCTGAACGAGGGCGTGCATAGTCCCCTCTTTGCACAGGGCTACGCCGTGGCTTATCCCCTTGGTGTGGTGGGTATCATCCTCAGCATCGTGGTCATGCGCTCCATCTTCCTCAAACAGGGTAAGGACGAGGATGCCATTTTCCAGCAGAATGCCCGTTTCAACGGTTTGGAGCTGTTCTACTGGGTTGCCTCGAAGATGCAGACCCATGACGAAAAGAAGGCACAACGCGACCGCGAGAAGATTGAGGCCAAGAAGAGCCGTGCCGCCCGCATTGCCGCCCAGAACCGCCTGAACGAGCGCGACAACAAGCCCCACCTCTTCTATATCTTCATCGGCATTGCACTGGGTGTCATCCTCGGCATGGTGCCCATCTATTTCCCCGGCATCCCCGTGGCCGTGCGCTTAGGCTTGGCCGGTGGCCCGCTGATTATCTCTATCATTATCTCCTCCATCGGTCCCGACCTGCGTTTTCCCACCCACACCACCAAGTCCGCCAACCTCATGATTCGCGAGCTGGGCATCAGCCTCTTCATGGCCACCGTGGGTCTCGGCGCTGGCGACGGTTTCATACAAACAATTGCTGGCGGCGGTTACATGTGGGTAATCTACGGTTTCATCATCACCATTGTGCCCTGCTTCATCGTCGGCCTCATCGCTCGTTATGTCTGCCACCTGAGTATCTACTCCGTAGCAGGCTTGATAGCAGGCTCGCACACCGACCCCCCTGCCCTGGCTTTCAGCAACACCCTATGCCCCAACAACGAGAGCTCGGTTGCCTACACCACGGTTTACCCCCTCACCATGTTCCTCCGCATCTTGGCAGGTCAAATTTTGGTCATATTACTATCATAACATAACATTCCAAAAAATAAAACGCTCCTACTGCAGCAGTAGGGGCGTTTTTTATCATTATTTTTAAGATGATAGTTGATGGTTTCAAACTGGGTTTAAGCCAACTCTATACCAATCAGCTGATGGGGACCTTGCGATCGATGTTGAACGACATGGGCGAAACCTTGAGCAAGGGAGGACATTGCATGCGTTTCCACTCGTTGAGGCGGACTTTGCGCAGAACCATCCGCACCACCTCGGGATCATAGCCTTCCGCCACAATCTCCTCGAAACACATCTGCTCTTCGATGTGTAAGTTCAGGATGGCATCGAGCAAGGCATATTCGGGCAGCGAGTCGGTGTCCTTTTGTCCAGGACGCAACTCGGCCGAGGGTGCTTTGTGAATGGTGTTCTGTGGGATGACCTCGCCATTGCGATTGATATATTCGGCCAACTCGTAAACCTCGGTTTTATACAGGTCGCCAATAACGCTGATGCCGCCATTGCAGTCGCCGTAGAGAGTACCGTAGCCCATGGCATCTTCAGACTTATTGGAGGTGTTGAGCATCACAGCCCCAAACTTATTGGCATAGGCCATCACGATGGTGCCACGGATGCGCGCCTGCAAGTTCTCCTCGGTCACATCCTCAGGACGGTCGCCGAAAAGGGGCTTCAGGCATTGACGCATGGTGTCGAACATGGGTTTGATGGGTACGATGTCGTATTTTACCCCCAAGTTGTTGGCCAAATCCACAGCATCCTTCACCGAGTGGTCGGTGGAATACTGTGAAGGCATCAGGATGCCGTGCACATTTTCCGGCCCTAAGGCCTGAGCTGCCAAGGCACATACCATGGCGCTGTCCATGCCTCCACTAAGGCCTATCACACAACGCTGCATGCCGTTCTTTCGAAAATAGTCGCGGATGCCCATAATCAGCGCTTTGTACACCAGTTCCACGGCCTCGGGCTTGGGGTCATCACACTCTTCCAGCAACTGCAGGTCCACCGTCTGGGCATGCTGTTGAAAGTAGGGGAACTGACACAGCACCGAGCCGGCTGCATTCATGGCCATGCTGCCACCGGCAAAGAGGAAACTGCCCTCGCCGCCAATACGGTTGACAAAGACCAACGAGGCGTTGAGGTTCTCCACAATCTTGTGCATACGGTAGCGAATGCGGTAAGGCTTGTTGTAGTCAAACACATTGCAGCCACAGCAAACCACCATGTCGGGCTGCTCCAGGTGCGACTTGGAGAGTTCTTTCAAATCCTCATAGAAACCGATGGCTATCGACTGCTCCTGATATTGGATTACCTGCACACCCTCGCCACGGACGAAATATTTCTGCTCGTCAGGGGCAAGGTATTTCTTGGTGATGATTCCTCGGATGGCACAGTTCTGGACAAACACAATGGCGTTGCACAACCCTTTGTCCTGTATCTGCAAGGGCATGCCAATAAGGAAAGCACGATGCTCCGACCGCTGGATGAGTTCCTGCAGGCATGACTGGGCACGTTTCTGCAGGTCGGTGTAAGCCACCGAGCCAAACAGGGGCGATCCGCAAAGGGTGCAAGCGGGGAAAACCGTCAGCAGGGCCTCTTTGCTTTCGGGAGCCTCCAGCTCCTCCAATATCCATCTCAAATTTTCTTCTGGATTGTTGGTAACAATGTCGTGCTGTACAATATGAATATTCATTGTATGCTGTTATTAAAAGGTTTACTCAATTTTCACTTACTTGTCAAGTCTGCAAAAATACAAAAAAAAAGACAAATAACGTAAAAGCAAAAAAAACAACAGTCCCCACCCACAGGTAGGGACTGTTGTTCTATTAGCTTCCGGATTAGAAGCAGTAGCGGATGCTGAAAGCGCCGTCGTAGCCGAAAGTGCTCAGGGCTCCGCAATGCTCAGGAATCAGCACATTCCAAAGAGGACGGATGTCGAGAGAAATCTGCAGGGGGATGCTGAACTTATACTCGATACCAATCTGACCGCCAAGAGCGAGGCCGAGGCCGTGGTTGCTGCAATAACCCAGCTGGGCGCCAGGTCCGACATACCAGTTGAAACCACCGCTGATGGGCAGAACCCAGTGGTACATGCCGGTCAGGTGGAAATAGTTGTCGGTGTTTTTGGACAGGCCGAGGTCAACCTCAAGACGGTTGCCACCAAGACCCTGCTGATAGGAAAGCTCAGCGCCATAACCACTACCACCGCCAAAACGGATACCAATAGCGTTGTCCTGTGCATTTGCTGCAAAACCCATAGCCACAACAGCGGCCAAAACTAAGAAAAACTTCTTCATAATTAGTTGTTTTAAAAAGTTGATATTTAATTATTTATTAACAATTTCTCATTTCTACAATATTGCAAAGGTAATCAAAAAAAATGAATCGTCACAGAAAAAAATGTCATTTTAACACTTTCACACCTCACCCTATAAAGCTATCACCCTATGGATGCTTGATTCACATGCACAATGGAGAAAAACGGCTAACACATGGTCGATAGTTTACCCGCCAAGATTACTGCTAATGATGTTCAGTACTAAGAATCATTATTTCTGGGGATTGCGGGGGCGGTGGAATATGAGTTATTTTGCAGCAGGAATCACAGATGCTGCAATATGGATAAAAAACTGACTTTCTGGGGTGTTATGTTTTTTTGTGCTGTGGTTCGTGGCGTTTTTCGCTCCCGAGGAAGCAGCTCAGGCCTATGCCGACGCTATGGCTCCGCTACAGAACACGATATGGCTCGTCGTTGCTTGGGCGGCCATCGCCATCGCCCCCGAGTGCGGATTGTGTATAGTAAAGAAATTCAAATAACAATATAATTATGGGTATTTTAAGCAAGATATTCAGTAACACGCGCAAGCCTGAGGGCTTCTTGGGGCGCATGATGGTCAACGGAATGAACGGCGGCTCGCACGCTCGCATGGCGGAATGGGGATTGTCGTTTGTGGACATTGCCAACAACTGGGATATACTTGATGTAGGATGCGGAGGAGGTGCGAATGTCGCACGTCTGCTCAAACGCTCCCCTAAAGGAACGGTGACGGGTATCGACTACTCCCCCGTCTCGGTCAAGAAGTCTACCGAGGTGAACGCCGCCGAGATTGCGGCCGGGCGCTGTAAGGTGGTGGAGGGTAGTGCCGCCCAACTGCCTTTCGGGGAGAATACTTTCGATCTTGTGACAGCCTTCGAGACTGTTTATTTCTGGCCGGAGATAGAGAAGTGCTTCGCCGGAGTGCGGCGCACGTTGAAGGATGGTGGTCATTTCCTCATCATCAACGAGGATGACGGACTCACCGGCAACAACGAGAAATGGGAAAAACTCATAGAAGGCATGCACACATACACGCCCGAAGAGCTAAAGAAGCACCTTGCTGCCGCTGGATTCAGCAACATCATCGTCCACCAAGGCGACCAGCACCGCTGGCTTGCCGTAATGACGACTAAATAATATAAAATGACGACTAAATAATATAATAAGAATGAAAACTAATTATAAGAACTGGATGCCAAAAGGCATGATATGGGGAACGGCGGCAGGAAGCGCCGTGTGTATGGTACTGTTCCTTGTTTTTGACATGAGTGGTCTGCTTGCGACAGGATTGCTGAAAACCATTCTGGAGACAGTATTCCTCGTCCTCACCGTCGTTTTGTTACTTGTGGCGGTGTGGATGGTGATGCTGTACAGGGCTTTCTCCTACGACGGAGAACGCCAGATGTCACGCCAGATAATTGACGGAGTGGCCTCGAAGGTTGTACTGCCCGAAGGAGGATGCGGCCTCGATGTGGGATGCGGAAGCGGCGCGTTGACTATTGCAGTCGCCAAGCGCTACCCGCAAGCGAGGATGACCGGCATCGACCGCTGGGGAGCGGAGTATTCCTCTTTCAGCAAGAACCTCTGCGAAGAAAACGCGAAAGCCGAAGGTGTGACAAACACTACCTTCGCCAAAGGCGATGCCATAAAGCTCGACTTCGCTGACGGAACCTTTGATGCGGTATGCAGCAACTATGTGCATCATAATATTCCAAGCCGCAATCGTCAGGAGATACTGATGGAGTCACTCCGAGTGTTGAAGAAAGGCGGCACCTTCGCTATTCACGACATCTTTTCGCACCAAAAGTACGGCGACATGCAAATGTTTATGCAGCGTCTGAAGAATATGGGCTACGATCATGTGGAACTCATTGACACCACCAGGGGAATGTTCATGACACCCTGGGAGGCCTCATGGATGGCGTTGAATGGTTCTGCCATACTCGTTGGCAAGAAATAAGCCATACGCCATGAAAAAATATGTTCCCATCAAGATGATACGAGCAGGTCGATACAAGGTCTGTTTCGACGGGCTGGAGTCAGAGGTACGGGCCGATGTGCAGCGCAGGATGGAGACACTGTTGGCTGAAAACGCGGAGTGGTGCGACAGGGGGAACTACGGTCATCTGTGCAACATACTTCCAACACTGGCCATCGACGAGGCTCTACAGGCACATGGAAAGACGGCTGACGAAGCCTTTGAAATCATCTCCACCCACATGTGGGCTGCACTCACACCGGAGACCTACATAAAACTCTCCCGCCTGCCGTTCTTCCTGACTGTCATGAGAAAGATTATCCCATTGGGCTTCAAATACGGCTCAGGCAAAGGCTGGAAATATGTATGGCATCCCGACGATCCTAAAGACCAATATCATTTCGAGACGCTGGAGTGCTTGTACTGGCATATCTTCTCCAAATATGGAGTCCTAGAACGGTTCGGTCCCATGTTCTGCCACAGCGACATCATCAACTACGGCAATCTGTGCAATATCGATTTCATCCGCACGCAGACACTCTGCCAGGGAGGAGACAATTGCAACTTCTGTTTTGTCCGCCACCGCAAGGGCGAGGTCTGGGAACGCACAAAAAGTATATAGCAATGATCCTAAATAACAGCCTTCACTTATTTGGAATCTGCCTATTTATGCGACTGTGATTGTTACGCCAACCACCATCGGAACGACACTCTTCGCAAAAAGTTGCCAAAACAGCAGAATAAATCCTGCGTTGAAAATCCATTTGACTTTCTCCGAAACTGTTTTTCGTCTCTTTGGGTGTGGGCATGGCAGACAATAATGGAATGTTAGCTGGCCTTGCCAAAGAAACTGTTTCAGTCACACAAATAGAAAAAAAAACATAACATACATGTTTGAGTATGTTATGATTTTATGTGTACCCCGGGAGGGACTTGAACCCTCACGCCATTGCTGACAGCAGATTTTGAGTCTACCGCGTCTACCATTCCGCCACCAGGGCATCGATTTTTTCTCTCTTGAAATCGGGTGCAAAAGTACTCATTTTTTTTGACATGACAAATTTTTTTTGGAAAAAAATGCGATAATCATTAAAAATATTGTATCTTTGCAGTCTCTAAATCAACTAAAAATGGGCGAAAAAAATTCTGATAAAGTATTCATTTTTGCGGGCCGTGCAACTGAAAATTTAGCCCGCAGAGTAGCCGATATTTATGGTATTCCTCTGGGAAATTCGACCGTTTTCCAATATGCTGATGGCGAATTCCAACCCTCATACGAAGAAACCATACGTGGCGGCATCGTCTTCATCATTCAGTCGACGACGCCTCCTACCGACAACCTTTTTGAACTGCTGATGATGATTGACGCTGCTAAGCGCGCTTCGGCCGAAAAAATCATCGCTGTGATTCCTTATTATGGCTTTGCCCGCCAAGACCGCAAAGACAAGCCGCATGTCCCCATCGCCTCCAAACTGATTGCCGACATGATTACCGCATCCGGTGTCAACCGTGTGATTTGCATGGACCTGCACGCCGACCAGATTCAAGGTTTCTTCAACATCCCTGTGGACCACCTCTACGGCAGTTCGCTGTTCATGCCTTACATCCGCGAGAAATTCGACATCGAGGATGTGATGTTCGCCAGCCCCGACATGGGTGGCAGCAAACGCGCCGGCATGTATGCCAAGACTTTGAACAACAGTTTCGTCATCTGCTATAAACACCGCAACAAACCCAACGAGATTGGCGAGATGCGCCTCATTGGCGACGTGAAAGACAAGCACGTCATCCTGCTGGACGACATCATCGACACCGGCTCCACCATCTGCAAGGCTGCAGGAATCATCATGGAAAGTGGTGCCAAGAGCGTCCGTGCCATGATTACCCACCCCGTGCTGAGCGGCAATGCTATTGAGAAGGTTGAGAACTCAGTACTGGAGGAGTTGGTGACCACCGACACCATTCCGCTGAAACGTGAGAGCCCGAAGATTCATGTGTTGAGCTGCGACTGGCTGCTGGCTGAGGCCATCCGCCGCGTGGTGAAATATGAGTCGTTGGACAACCTATATGAGACCACCCTTCACCACAAGGGCGTTATCAAACGTATGAACTAAACTGACGCAGCCATTATTTACGAAAAGACAGGTTGCAACTTTTTCAATGAAATCCGGGTCGCAAGACCTTTTTAATAACAAACTAATTAACAAACAAAATGAGAATAGTATCATTGAGCGGTTCTCTGAGAGAGAACGTAGGGAAAAAAGATGCTAAGGCTCTGCGTCGTGACGCCAAAGTGCCTTGCGTGATGTATGGTAAAGGTGAGCAGTACCTGTTTGCAGTACCGCAGACCGAGTTCCAGCGTATTCTGTTTAACCCCGAGCCTTGCTTCGTCGAAATTGACCTGGCTGGTGTGAAACATCGCGCCATGCTGAAGGACATCGATTTCCACCCTGTGACCGAGATCGTGTACCATTGCGACTTCTATGAGTTGAGCGACGACAAAGAGGTTGTCATGTCCATCCCCGTGCACACTACCGGCACCTCCGTTGGCGTGATGAAGGGCGGCAAGCTGGCCTACAAACAGAAGAGACTCAACGTGAAGGCTCTGCCCAGCAACATGCCCAGCGAGATTCTGATTGACATCACCAACCTGGACATCGCCCAGCGCTGCAAAGTGCAGGACATTGCTCAGGAGAGCTACCACATCCTGAATCCCCAGAGCAGTGAGGTGGTTGTTGTGAACAGCACCCGCAATGCTGTTGCTGATGCAACTGAAGAAGCTGCTGCCGAATAATCCTCACGACAGAACAACTAAAAAAGAGCCGCAGAAAGGCGGCTCTTTTTGTTTCCTTACTAAATCGTGGCTGTAAGCCCCCTGTCAAATGGAAACAAAGCCCAGCCATGGGCAACTAAGCAACTAACAACAAGCAACGCAAGAAGAATATGCATAAATCAGGTTTTGTAAATATCATCGGCAACCCAAATGTGGGCAAATCGACCCTGATGAACGCCTTGGTGGGCGAACGCCTCAGCATAATTACCAGCAAGGCCCAAACAACCCGGCACCGCATCATGGGCATCGTGAACGGAGAGGACTTTCAAATCGTCTATACCGACACCCCCGGTATCGTCAACCCACACTACAAATTGCACGAGCAGATGATGGGCTTTGTGCATAGTGCACTCGAAGATGCCGACCTGTTTCTGCTGGTTACGGAAATTGGGGAGACATTCAAAAACCAAGAAGTGTTGGCCAAAATCATCAAGAGCAACATCCCAGTTATTCTGGCCATCAACAAGATAGACCTAAGCGACCAGCAGACCATCCAAGACATGATTGCCTATTGGCAGAATCAGATTCCACGCGCCATCATCGTGCCCTGCTCGGCCACAGAACGCTTTAACGTAGACACCATCTTCGACCACATCTTGGAGTTGCTGCCCGAGAATCCGCCCTACTTCCCCAAAGACGAACTCACCGACCGCTCCATGCGCTTCTTTGTTAGCGAAATCATACGCGAGAAACTCCTTCTCTACTACCAAAAAGAAATCCCCTACAGCTGCGAAGTGGCCGTCGAAAGCTACGAAGAGAAAGAAGGTGTTGACAACATACGCGCCGTCATCTTTGTGGAACGGGAGTCACAGAAAGCCATCCTCATCGGACATCAGGGCAAATCCATCAAGAAAGTCGGCATCGAAGCCCGCAAAGACATCGAAGAATTCACCGGCAAGAAATGCTTCCTCAACCTCTACATCAAAGTCATGAAAGACTGGCGCAACAGCGACAAGGCCCTGAAGCAATTCGGCTACGAAATGGAGTGACCAACGCTACACTCCATAATACACAAAGCCCTGCAGGAGCAATCTTGCAGGGCTTTGTTGTTTAGAGGAATGGGTTACAACACCCCCACCCTATTAGTAATACTTGATGTCGCGCTCGACGATGTAGACGGGGATTTTCTTGTCGTTGTCGAGTTGGTACTCATAGCGGGTGACCCAGTTGCCCTCTTCATCATAACGATACTCAAAGAGGGTGATGGTCAGCTCGGGCTCGTTGGGGTCCTCGTAGAAGTCGTAAAGGGTGGAGCTGACGGGCTCGTTGTGCTCGTCATATTCGTAGCGGATTTCCTGCACCTTCTCGCCTTTGCCGTTGAAGACCACCGTCTTGAAGACATTGTCGTTCTCGCCATAGATATACATCTCGCGACGGAAGACATTGTTGGCATGGTCGTTGAAGCTGCGCTGGCTGAGGCGGCCCTGGGCGTCGTATTTGTAGAGCACACGGCTTTCGATCTGACGTTCCTCGTCCTCCACATACACCTCGGTAAGGATGAGGTCGGCATCGTAGAGATAATAGGTGCGGCCAATGACATTCTCCTCGGGGTCGAGGATGTGCTCGAGGGTGACGAGGCCGAAACCGTCGTGCTTGTATTTGGTCTTGAAAATCATATCCTCCTCGTTGGAGAGATAAGACTGGCTGCGACGCTGACCGTTCTGTTTATAGACCGTCATCAGGCGTTCCATGATGGAGCCACGGCCGGCAGCATTGGAATGAGTGTCAGCCTCATACATGACAGAGAGGACATCCTTGACTTCGCCATGGAGACCGTCGCGCTGGCAGTCGGAGATTCGGTCGGGCATACGCTGGTCAGTCTTTTGAGGAGCATTGGGACGGCGTTGCACAGCCTGATTGGGTCTGTCGTTGATACGGCCACGCAAATTATCATTGTTTTGGGCAGACAATGTACCTACCAAACCCAAGAATAAGGCTGCCATCAGAAACTGCTTAATTTTCATAATTCACTATATAATAATATATTGTACTATTTTTTATAGCCCTTTTACCACGAATTTGAATTTTCAAAGTTACAAAAAAAAACGGAAATGGAAAAAATTTAGTATTTTTGCAATTGAAAAAAAACACAAAAGATTACTTTGGAAACTATCATACTGAGCTGTTTCATCGGCTATACGATACTACTTTTCGTTGTGATGTGGCTCTCGTCGAGAAAGAGTGCCGACAACGATTCTTTCTTCCGCGGACAACGCAAGTCGCCCTGGCCAGTGGTGGCCTACGGCATGATAGGGGCTTCGCTCTCAGGCGTAACCTTCATGTCGGTGCCCGGTGGTGTATACTATGGGCAGTTCACCTACATGCCATTGGTATTTGGCTATGTGCTTGGATATGTGGCAATCGCATTGATACTCCTACCCCTATACTATAAGCTCAACCTCACCTCCATCTACAGTTATTTAGAACAACGTTTCGGCGTAGCCTCCGAGAAAACGGGTGCCCTCTTTTTCATCATCTCCCGCCTACTGGGGTCGGCGTTGAGGATGTATCTGGTGGTGTTTGTGCTATATGAATTTGTCTTCAAAGCCTGGGGCATTCCTTTTTGGGTTCCTGCAGTCATCTTTATCGCCATCATCCTGCTTTACACCTTCCGCAGCGGCGTAAAAACCGTGGTGTGGACCGACATGCTGCAAACCACGTTCCTGCTGTTGGCGGCATTGGTGACAGTAATAGCCATCCTGAAAGAGCTGGACATCACCTACCCACAATTGCTGCAACGTTCAGCCGACAACGGCTACACGCGGGTGTTTGAGACCGACCCGACTGCCAGCAAATATTACTGGAAACAGATACTCAGCGGCATGTTCATCACCATCACCATGACGGGCCTCGACCAAGACATGATGCAGAAGAACCTGACATGCAAAAACTTGCGTGATGCCCAAAAGAACGTGCTCACCAGCAGTTTGCTCTTCATCATCGTCAACATCCTCTTTCTGAGTCTGGGCGCTGCCTTGATTGCCTACGCCGAGAGTACAGGTTTTGCTTTACCTGTGAACGAAGCCGGCCGAGTTGTGGGCGACAAGATATTCCCCTCCATAGCCTTCCATATGAGCAGTTTCACCGCGGTAGTGTTCGTCTTAGGCATGGTGGCGGCAGGCTATTCCAGCGCCGACGGTACCCTCACTGCGCTCACCACCACGTTCTGCTATGACTTCTTGGGCTTTGGTTCAAAAAAAGAGGCCTCTTCTCATGCCTCCCAGCGTGACGAGCTGAAGATTCGCCGCCTGGTACATATCGGCTTTGCCCTACTCTATCTTATCGTAATTATGGCCTTTAGACCCTTCCACAACCAATCGCTGATAGACACCCTGTTCGACATTGCGGGCTTCACCTATGGTCCGTTGCTGGGCCTATACACCTTTGGACTTTTCACCAAACGAAGGGTGAAAGACGGCTGGGTCCCCGTGATAGCTGTTCTCTCGCCCGTCATCTGCTACCTTCTGAAACTATATATGCCCTTGTGGACAGGCTACCACTTTGGTTTCGAGATACTGTTGCTGAACGGCTTGTTGACATTCATCGGATTATTCTTAGCGAGGGGAGAGCTTCAGGCGACAAAATAGCCCCCACCCACACCTAATCCACAACAAAAAATAGGATAAAAAGAATTAATAATATGATAAAGAGAAATTTATTGTTAGCAATCGTATGTGGAGTTTTGTTTAGCAGCTGCTATACGGTGACTCCTGTGAGCAAGAATAGCAAAAATAATGGTGGCGGCCTCTACTATGCCCTGCCGATGACCCAGATATGCGTGGACGTGACCTACCAATACTATGACCTGACCGAGGCCATATTCAGCGAATATGCCTCAGAGATGCTTGCCTTGGACAATTTCGACGTGGAGAAACCCTACCGCATCAAGGACATCTCCACCTCCTATACCGTCACAGCCGACCCCAACAACTACTATTTCGTCAATCCAAAAGGCATAGCCATCCAGGTAGACAACCGTCATCTGCTGCGCTCGGTGGGCATGACACCCCAAGAGGCATCCACCCAGCTGGGCACCACCGAACCCTCCGACCAAGTTGTCGCCTCCGACGCCAAGCTGGTGCTCCACAACGCCACCGCTGACAAGATGCTGCCCACCTATAATCTCTATGACCGTACCGACACATTCTATGTGAAAGGTGACCAGCCAGGCCGTCCTACAGGTACCTCCACCAAAAAGGCTCCCCGCTCGATGAGACAGCGTGCACAGGCCGCCGCTTCTGAGATTGCCGAGCTGGAGGACCAGCGCGCTGAAATAACCGTCTCCGACCGCTACACCGTGGAAGGCAAAGAGCAAATGCTGCGCCAAATTGAGGAGAAAGAGGCCGTGCTGATGGCACAATTCATCGGTAAACCCGTTGTAGAAACCGTACATTTCTTCCTCCAGCCTCAGCCCACCACCAAGGCCAACGACACCCTTCAGGAGACCGTTCTGTTCTATTTCAGCCGTGCCGAAGGAATATGCGACGAGGATGACTACGATGCCCTCCCCATCACCTGCACCCTGCGGCCCGACAAATCGTTGCAGCAAGTGCGCCAGTTCAACCGCGAACAGAAGCCCAACTTCTTCACCCGTGGCAACCACAATTTCAAATACCGCATGCCCTCTCAGGCACAGATGAACCTCCATTGTGAGTTGTTCGACTACCAAGTCACCCTGCCTGTGGCACAGTACGGCCCCGTCATCGACCTGCCCCACAAAAAATTCAAAGCCCTCTTCGACCCCACCAGCGGTGCCATCATCTTTTATGAGAACTAAGTGAACTTCTACACCACCATACTCGGATCGGGGGCTGCCCTACCCACGGTAGCCCGCCATTGCAGCGGCCAAGTTGTCAATCTGAATGGCTTCCGCATTCTTTTGGACTGTGGCGAAAACACACAGACCCAGATGCGCATCTACCACCAGAAGCTGCAATCCATGCAAACCATCTGCATCACCCATCTGCATGGTGACCATTTCTTTGGGCTGCCCGGACTCATCAGCAGCATGCACCTTTGCGGACGCAAGGACCCTGTGGATATATTCGCACCTGCAGGAATTGCCGAAACCATGACAAACCTGATGCAGGTGGCTGGAAGTCACATCGAATTTGAAATACACTACCACGAGCTCAGCCACACCGAAGGGTGCCAACTGCTGCTCGAAAACCAACGCTGTCGCATCTATGCTTTCCCGCTGATGCATTCGGTGCCCACCTATGGCTACTTGATAGAAGAGAAACCTCGCGGAAAGAATCCTGCTCGCCGCTATGCCTATTGCACCGACACAGGCTATACTGAGAGCTTTTTACCCTATATCCACAAAGTAGATTTGCTCTGCTTGGAAAGCACCTTCAGCAATGCCTTTGCCAGCATTGCCGCCGAGAAACTCCATTGCACCACCTCACAAGCTGCCACTCTGGCACTTAAAGCCGAGGCACAACAGCTGCTCCTGACACACATCAGCGCCCGTTTCAAAGAGCCCGAAGTGCTGCTTGCCGAAGCCCAAGCCATATTCCCCAAGACGCTAATAGCCGCAGACGGTGAACGTTACGAGGTGCATTATGGAAAACTTAACTGATCCTTACCGTCAGCCCCTTGTGCACCGGCAACCTCCCAAAATTGCCCTGAAAGGGTCCCAACCCAATCCAGCCCAACGTCCACACAATTATAATGAAGAAAGATCCCTTCCGTAGCGAAGAGAAACTGAACGGCAAACAAAGTTCAGACAACTGGAAGCCAAAAACGGTTTGGATACGGACTGTAATCGGAATCATTCAATAGGAAAAGCTAATCCACCGTTTATTAAAAAAGTTGCAGTATGAGAAAAAAGTCGTATATTTGCAGCGTCAAATGGACAATAAATATCTGTATAATTAATACATACAATTATGTAGTAAACACAAGAAACTAAAGACATAACATAATAGCGATTCGTGCTATTCTTGAACGTCAAATTACCACAAGGCCTTTGTTTTAAGGCTCCACAATCAAGAATAGGTTACGAAACGCCGATTCTTTCGGCGTGGAATAACTTGTTAGATTGTGGAGGGCGTGGTAACCCTGACGTTCAGGCAAGGAAAACGTTCCACGCTTTTTTTATGTCCTAATCTAAACAACATTGGCAATGAAAGATCGAATCAAAGTAATTTACAGTCCTCCCGCCATCAAGGTAGTCGAGTTTGTGGTGGAGATGGGGCTTGGCGTGTCCTCCACACGGTTCCAATTGGAGCTATGGGATGACGACACACCGGGCAGCCACTCAACCCTATTCGAACGAGACAATTGGGCGGACGATGGAAACAACACCACGTCGTTTGAGATGGAACGGTGGTAAACGGATTAAACTAAAAGGTAAAAAGTAAAAACTAAAATTGATTGACATTATGAAGAGAATTAATACAACAATGATAGTTGGCCTAATGGCTACTATAGTGATAGTGGCAGCGGGCTGCAAACGTGAGTATGGCACAGTTACTTTGGGTGCCAATATCGACAATGGCAGGGATGCCAAGGTGTATATCGACAACCTGACCCCATGCTGGCACAACAACGACCTGATACGGGTCAACAACCAGACCTGCACCACCAGTGCGGCACTAGGCTCGTCGGCACAGATAACCGACGTGGTGGGGAGCAACCACTACCGCGCCATCTACCCCGCCGACATAGTGGGGAATGTGGACATATCCAGTAGCAGCACTATAGCCGTCACTCTGCCGCATGAGCAACAGTACGAAGTGGACAGCCGCGGCGACCAGAAGGTGAAGGTGCCGATGGGAGCATACTCTGACAACGAGTCGCTGACGTTCCACAACCTCTGCCCGCTTATCAAGGTGGTAATCAGCAACAGGATGGATAATGACTTCGTCCTTGGACGTATTACAGTTGCGGCTGCTACCTCCTACCTCAGCGGGTTGTGCAGTGCCAGCGTGACGGGAAGTCCGAATGACCATATTGGAACGATGGTACCGTCATCGGCAAGCCACGACGTGTCGTTGGTATTCCCTGCTGCAAACAGACCTACCATTGGTCGTGGCGACAGAGACACTTACATCTATTACATCGTGGCACCGGAGTTTGGTGGGGACGAGGGGGAAAATGTGACCATCACGCTCTACTCTGCCAATGGTCAATATGCCACATTTGAGAAACCGGGCGTGTCGCTACGCCACAACAGAATGGCTACGGTGAGTTTGACGGTGGAGCAGTGGAATGGGTATGAAGGAGCACTGCCGGGTGCTTTCTCAGTGAGTGCCACGCGGCAGGTTCATTTCTCTCAGGGCAACCTACAGTACCAGGCCAGCACCAATACCTGGCGTTTTGCCGAACACCAGTACGACTATGTGGGCATTGCCAATATTAACATCAGTTCCACATACAATGGTTGGATAGACCTTTTCGGTTGGGGTACGGGTAACAACCCCACATTGGCATCCACCATCGATGAAGACTACGCCTCTTTCGTCGACTGGGGTAGCAACGCCATCAGCAACGGTGGCAATATCGCCAACCAATGGCGTACCCTCAATAGAGGAGAATGGCAATACCTCCTCAACAATAGGATCAACGCTGCTTCCAAACTTGGAACGGGTAATATAAATGGTGTAGGCGGTTTATTTTTATTGCCTGACAGTTGGACTCTCCCTTTAGGATGTTCGTTCACATCTGGATTAGCATCGAGCATGAATGACTGGACACACAACAGTTACACCCTTGCCCAGTGGGCTCAGATGGAGTCTGCAGGTGCAGTATTCTTGCCTGCATCGGGCATACGCGATGTCACGAGTCTTCGTAATGTGGGTAGTTTTGGCTACTACCATTCGTCCACGCCCAACTATTACCATGAGGACGAAAGTTACTGTATATTCTTCCAAAGTGCCTATCTCTTCCTTTCTGGAACTGGCCATTTCTCCGAAGGAATCTCGGTACGCCCCGTTCTGGATGATTAAAATGTTAATTATGTTGAGGACGGTCTCCGCAGCCCGTGACAACCAGAAGAGAGTCCCTGCCACTGCGGCAGGGACTCTTTTTTGTCACTTTTCTTGATGATTGGAAAATAATGAGTATTTTGCATTTTGAAAAAGTCGGATGATATGCCTGAGATTAGTCGCTTTTATGGGATTATTATCAAGATGTTCTTCAAGCCAAAAGAACACGAACCGGCTCATATTCATGCAATCTATGATGAATATGTGGGGTGTTTGACATTAACACTTTTGAGATGACTCTTGGTGATCTGCCCGAGAAAGCGCAGCGTCTTGTTCAAGAATGGTTGCGTGCTAACGCCAAATCACTTATCGATATGTGGAATACACAACAAATACATAAACTGCCACCTTTAGAATAATGGAT
>JAEEHQ010000053.1 GCA_016280915.1 Bacteroidales bacterium | reverse complement strand
GTCCGTTTTTGCCGCTTACTCAACCGGCAATGTGCCATAAACCAAGGGATTATGGGTCAACTCCCTGATTCAAGTTAGGAAGAAAATCTTACTTGCAAGAGCCCACGCGCTACTTTTTACGGATTGCCGGGGTCTTTCTCGAAAAAATGTGAGAATTTTTGGAAATGGTACTCTGAAATGGTACTCTGAACGGTTTGTTTCACCAAGAATCGACCTATCAGACACGTCCGATGAAGGCCCAGAAAGTTATGTGTTTTTGATGTATTCTGCCACTGCATAACAGCACCTTTGTACATAAAATGCCATCCGATTTGAGTGGCAAAAGACACAGTTCCTACCATCGTTTCACAACCTGTTATTTGAACCTCTAGTAAGAAAAGGGAAAAGAAATCCCCCGGGTTAACTGGAGAATCCGCTTTTAATTGCCCACCTCAAATCCGCACCTAATTGCCCCCCCCTTTTGATTTTTTCTTTTCATCGAAATTGAGAATGCAGGCTGGAGGTATGAAAAACCGCGCTCCAGCCTGCATTCTATTTAGGTTTTCGTCTTTAAGACCAGGGGGTTATTTTGAATCGGACGAGGCGTCTTTCAGAAAAGACAGATAAAAAAGAGAAGGTCAGAATCATCTGGATTCTAACCTTCTTATGGTAATAAGTTCAGTTCTGTATTATTCATCATCAATCTCCATATCCAAACCGAAAATGCTGTGTATAATCTTTTCTAAGACTGTATCAAAATACTCGGGCTTGATGAAATTGTTGTTTTGTCGTGTGATGCATCTCTCTTCAAATTTGTCAAGGATGTGGGTGACAAAATAACTTTGTTTCAGCATAGGCTTGGTCACCATCTCTGGCGTAATCTCAATCGTATACTGAGGATTGATATTCTGAGAAGAGATTAGGATGGCATAGACAAAATCTCCTTGGGCATCGTGAATAATAGGAGACACCACAAGCGCCGGATGAGGTTTTAAATCATCATTCGGAAGTCGAAAATCTACTTCAACTATTTCCCCTTGCCTAACCATTATTTGAACCAGGCCTCGCTACAAGATAAAACTCTTCCGGACGTGTCTTGGATGTGGAAACTGTAGTCCGCTTTTTTGAAGGAGTAAATGTCTTTGGGAGATTCTGGCTGCTCCTCTACCATACTATGGGCTTGTATGCTTTCTGCATAAGCCTGCCTATTGAATTTAGCTTTCATTTTCTTTTTCCGTAAACTAATGGACAATCCAGATGAAATGGATGCCATAGATAAAGACAGAGAAAAAGCAAGAATTAAACTGGAAAGCTTTGCATAATTATTTTCTCTCTCTACAGGTGGAGCAGAATAGGGGCGCAGAGAAAGACCAGTAGAAAATGAAGGATACGACTCGTCATATTGATATGCGAGTAACCCTTCGGTGCTGTTAGGATATGTGCGCGCGTAAATCATCCTATTTGAACGAATCGTATAACTCGCCTTTGGTTAATTCTTTAAAGAATTGGCCCAATAACTCATGAGCGGAAGGTAGGGTATTTGCGATATAGTCATTTAAAGCCTCGAATGGAATCTCTTTAGAGATGTTAGACTCTGTAATGATTCCTTCGATTTGTCGTCCGCCAACATTATTGTAACCGGTATTCATGGTAACTGCAAAAGTTCCCATATCTACGGCATATGTAGTGGCAAAACTAAAGGTTTTTGCCTTAGAATCACTCAAATAGGGAGCTTCCACTGAAAGGTGGAAGTTCTTTTTGATATATGCAAGAAGGTCAATCTCTGAGAAATTAACCTTAAAGAAATCCAAGTACTTAAGTGCTAGCGTAACCTTCTGCCCGGATAATTCGGATAGTTGCTCAAAGATGCTAACAATGGACTTTGTCGTGGCCATAAAAGAATCCCAATCATATCCGGAATCAATCATATTGACGGACAAAACGCCTGGCCCAAGTTGATACATTGGATAGCCATTAGCATTAGTAAACCTATGGGTGGGAACACCAATAAAGGCGTTAAATGGGATAGCTGGATCCGGTCGAAGGTTGATTGCATTAGGGAAGTCGGCCTGTAGTGCGGTGAACATGGATCCAATAAGAAGTTGGAATTTCTCCAAATTCGCCCTATCCGTTGAGTTCCAACGGATTTCAAAGATAACTTCTACCAATGGCGCGTGCGGCAGTTTTGACATACTATCACGTAATTAATGTGTAAAGATACGATTAAATAATTATAACTCCAAACGATGGGCATCTCGTTTAGGCGACTTGAGGGCGTTCTCGTCTTTTTCCAAAATCCAGCATCAATAATTGTACCTTATTAAAAGTTTTATCGCAATCGCGTTAAGTTCATCAATCTCCTGCTGATTCGATTGAAAGCGGAAAGTTTCCGGTAATCTACGGGAATTACGCTTGACTTGCTCATTCAAACGTGCGGTCTGGACACCACCATACAGTTCGGCCAGATTTCGGTCAAAGATAACCTGCACATTCCTTCTCGTCAGAATCTGGCTCTCAAACGAGAGTTAAAGAAGGTGGTCGCAATTTGCGACATCCTTTTGAGTTGTTTGCAGCGACTTCTTTGCCATAGCACGTTCTTTTATGTGAAGTTAATCATTTTTCAACAACAACCCATTGAGTTTAGTCATCGAGGCGGCCTTGATATCGTCCACGATGTCAATGTAGGGCTTCATGGATGAATAGTCGCTGTGGCCTGTCCATTTCATCACGACGTTCGGCGGGATGCCCAGGGACAGGGTGGTGACGATGAAAGTGCGACGTCCGGTGTGGGTGCCGACGAGTTCCCACTTGGGATGGATTTCGTCGGTTCGGACATTTCCCTTGTAGGTCGTGATGCGGATTTCT
>JAEEHQ010000052.1 GCA_016280915.1 Bacteroidales bacterium | reverse complement strand
TCCGAAATATCCTTCGGAGTATCTTTGTCGGAAGTAGTCTTATTGCTCTTCGGGCTGAACCATCCGCCGCCGGATTCATTGGAGCCGGTAGTAGTGGAACTGCTTTCACCCAACCCTCCAGGGAATCCTTCCGGTAGATTGATAACGCTGCCCAGATTGCTGGTGCAAAGCCTTATAAGCAGGAAAACGACCACGATGGCCAGTACAAGCTTAATTGTTTTTTTCATTGCCGAGTGATTTTCAAAACATTACAAATATAATAAAAAATCACAAGGTTGGTACGCGGGGTGCCGGCCGGGTGGGTTGCCGGTTCCGTCATTGTCGCACCGACCCCGGCAATCACCTTATTCAAGGCAGTAGATTTCCCCGTCCTCCCGATTGAGCACGAACGGGCGGCTGCAGTCGAGGCAGCAGACCCTGCCTTCAGCTAATAAAGGTTCCGGCAGCATCGAGTGACCAAAGACTTGGACGATTCCCGCATACTGGTTATCTTTGTCAAGGTGTTCGAGAATATCAGCCCAGACCATACTGCCGTACGGCTTGTCACCTCCACGCTTCACGGACACATCCTCCAATGCCTTCATAAAATGAGGATTGCCGACAAGACTGTTTAAGAAAACAGCACTGATATCTTCCTCATCCAAGCCAGGATAGGTATGGGAGATCCATCCCTTCACTACTCCGGCGTGTGAAAACAGGAACCTCTTCCCTCCCGCCACGGTCTCATAGGCCATTTTGAAGAGATGCTGATTGGACCAGAAACAATGAGCGTTACGGTCCGCGTTGTCGAAATCGTAACGGCTTCCCAGCAGCTCAGGATACAGATAGTGCAAGTCGTGGTTGCCCCAGAGGAGCGTCACCCTGTCCGGATTCTGTTTCTTGAAATCAATGATATCCTGAAGCCCCCCGAACGCCTCAGCATCCGATATTCCTTCCTGAGGATATGGATCCAGATAGTCTCCCAGGAATATGAATTCATCCTCCGGCCTCGCCTCCACGGCCTCCCGCCAGAACGCCCGGCCATGGACATCCGGAATTATGACGAGGTACTTCCCTTCATCAGTCATAATAACTCCAGAGCAATAGAGGTTTCGTTTCACTCATTATCAGCTTCTCAAGATAGTTCATACCTTTTGACGAGACTGTGACGCACCCCTGACAACTGGCTTCATGCAGAGGAATATACTTCTTCCAGTGCCAGCTATCCACCCATACCGATCTGTGTATCATTATCCCCCTCTTGAAGGCATTCCTGTTACTTCTCTCAAGGCCGATCAGGCGATAGCTTCTTTTCAGCTTGCTCCCATGCTTTTTAGTCACTTTGAACTTCCCCAATGTCGAACATTTGCTGCCCATCTTGTCACTGAATACCGGCTTTTCCGCCGTACTACCACCTCCGACACCATGCATCACGTACGTGCGAGCTACTATCTTGTTTTCCGAGAAGCTCCAGACAAACAATCTCGGCGTCCCTGAAGGTATCGAATAATCCAGCAACAGGACGTAATCTTCGTTGAGCT
Organism: Bacteroidales bacterium; assembly: GCA_016280915.1. Taxonomy (GTDB): domain Bacteria; phylum Bacteroidota; class Bacteroidia; order Bacteroidales; family P3; genus Colimorpha. The sequence continues at coordinate 1,401 of JAEEHQ010000052.1, read as the reverse complement.
TGTGCTTCCGGGCATATTCCAACGCCTCTGAAGTCCGCTCGCTGATGGTATAATCTTGTTCAACCCTTTTTCCGCAGCCACATAAGACAACCAGGAAAAGGGTGGCGAGAAGCAGATTAGATAATCTATTCATCAATTAAGGAAGTAAGGCACGAACCCAAGTATCGTTAGACAATCCGGGCATATCAACATATACCCTTCACGGCCGCACAGTTCTTTCCAACTTTCATCATTTGATCTGAAACAGAAAAAAATGGTATTATCCTCGCCGCACTTTCCACAGGGGCGGTTCTTAATGTAATACGCGTCACGTACTCTGTTCTTCATACTGTCAACAATCTCCCGCCAGGCAAATATGTTGGGGAACCAGTTGCGGTATCTGGGCTCTTCTCCGATTTCACGGTTGACCTTTTCTTCGAGGGCAGAAACTATACGGTCATAATCTTCATCTCCAATAGGAATCAGATCCTCATACTTGATGTCTGAATTGTTGATGCAACGAAGGATTCTTGATTTCTTTAGTTCTTGTTTCTTCGCCTCACGGGCTTGTCTGCGTTTCGCAATTATTTTATGTATCAAAGTATTCATGTCTAAGAATATCAGAATTCCAGGCGGAAGCCTTTGCTTTTCAGGGCGTCGTAATTGTCTTTATTGAATCGGTAGGTCGCGGGGATGCGGGACGGAGATCCGGACTTGCGGCTTCCGGTATCGTCAAGAATGCCGAGGTGAAGCATCTTCGAGGCGAAGTTACGTCGGTCGAAACGCACATCAAGGATGCTCTCGTACAGATGCTGGAGCTGAGGCATCGTAAACACCTCCGGAAGCAATTCAAAACCAACAGGTTCGAAATGGATCTTCTGCCTCAGAGCCTTAGTCGCCTCGCGCAGGATCATATCGTGGTCGAAGGCAAGCTGGGGAACATCCTTGAGAGAGAACCACTGCGCCTTGGCGGCATCGTCACCGGCTTTCACTTCCGATATCTTGACCAGAGCCAGATGGGCGATGGTTATGACACGTCCCCGTGGATCCCTGTCAACTGCAGCGAATGTCCGGAACTGCTCTATGTAGGCGTCCCGCAAGCCGGTTTCCTCGTACAACTCTCGTTTTGCCCCGTCGATGGCATCCTCATCCATCTGTAGATAACCGCCCGGCAATGCCCACATTCCCTTGAATGGAGGAATGCCCCTCTCTACTAGAAGGAGCTTGATATCCTTCCCATCATATCCGAATATGACGCAGTCCGTAGTCACCGATGGCCTCGGGAACGGATATGTATACTCACCTTTTTCCTTTTTCATCGTATAACCGGTTTAGTTCCGAAAATCCGGTAGAACGGTGCGAACTTACCGCGCCAGCCGGATTCTGCCCCCGGCCTCTCCAGGATTGCGAATACAACAGCCT
>JAEEHQ010000051.1 GCA_016280915.1 Bacteroidales bacterium | reverse complement strand
GAGTCCATGCGCCGGAAAAAGAAAAAATAATACTACCTTTGCGACACCATCTAACAGGCCGTTCTTACACGGTACCCTATTGCGCGCTACGGCGGTATCCTATTGCCCGCCACGGCCGGTACCCTTTCAACGCTACCCGCAATAACGTAACGGCTTCCGATCGTGAAAGGTTGCATACTGGTTATTCCGTCTTGTAGCAGTTGGAACTGTCCTTTTCCCTCCAACCCTCGAGTTGATATGCAGAGGGCGGTCTGGCGGATGTCCTCAAAGACGGGAGCCAAATCTTCCTGTTGATCACGGTAGGCTAGTTCGATTGGGGCAATACGGTTAAATACATCACGTACTACCTTGAAGTTCGTGGCTGCATCCATCAGACGAGAAATGTCGAACAACTGCTTTATAATGTCAAGAGAACGGTTCCGGCGGGATTTGAAGTAGGGGATACCGCATGTATTTGGGGCAAAGGCAGTGAGCTTATCTCCAAGGATGTCATTAACGGAAGGTGTGCGGACCTTAAGAGAATATCCCGCTCATCGACCTGATGGTACTGGCTGTCTTCGTAAAGAACGTCAAGCAGAATGGATCCTTCCTGCTGGCGTTCGTTCTTGTAGGCCATCGCATAATGAAGTTTGGAATGGCTCTTTGGAAGGTTGGTACGCTGTTGACGCTCTATCATCGTACAGTCGGTAAAGCCGAAGCGCTCGAATTCCTGTAGGAAGTGAGTGATTTCCGTCCCTGGAGGGCACAAGATATCTATGTCGATAGACAATCGAGAAGCGCCTCCCCCTAGGATGACCATAAGCAAAGATCCTCCCTTCCATATCATAGGACAGCCATTCGACGACAGCATCTCCAGTAAGGAGAACGCATGGATAACTTTCTCAATCAGGTTCTTGTCACGGTAATTATATCTCTCTGAAAGGGCGTCAATCCAAGCAGGAGCAAAACAGTCTTTTTTAATCATAGTCCAATCTCTTCCAAGTCCTTAATCAGTTTTTCAGCCACATAACGTCTTTTGGCATATCGCAGCAGACGACTGCGATTGATTACGTTCTTTTCCGCTGCATTACGGAGGATATAGAAGGATTCGCTACCTTGCAGATAGAAGAAATCCTCGTCGACATTGATGTCCACAAGCAATTTCTCTAGAGTTGGGACTGACAATCCCTGAACTGTCTGCAACGGCGACTCAGAAGGGAGCGGTTTGACGAATACCACATTATCCGCCAGATTGATGTAATGGTAGATCATCTCCTTCCCCGGACGAATGTAGCAAGTATACCCCTCCCGTTTCAATACATTAAAGGCTGATTCACAGGAATCGCGCTCGGTCTCCACATACAGCACATTATTCGTGGCTATATTGTGAAGATAGGGGGCGAACTCCGTTCCCTTGTAAAGGCAGAAAGAGGAGAACGGTAGTTCTCGGTGAAGGATTTCATTGGCTGCAATCATATCTTCAGTTACCTCCGGGATAAAATCCTTTCGGACGGACACGGAATAAAGACCTCTGGAAACCCGGCTCAATCGGTGACCACTTGTGAGCTTATTCAGGTACCAATATAGAGTTGTCTTCCTGACTTCCTCTGTCTGGTTAAGATATGACAACAGCTCTGCTGCAGTGCACGTCCCTACACTTTGTACGAATTCGATGATTCTGCTTTCTATACTATTCATAGCATGACAAAGATAACTAAATATCGGCACAAATCATACTATTATGCCAAAATTTAGCCATATAATAAGGGTGGGAACAACGACAATAGTCAACCTATCCCAGTAGTAACGATAAAACAGAGTTAACGTCTTTTTAGAGAGAGGCTCGTTCTGAGTCAATCCGAATCCGGAAAGGACAGAGGGGAGCTCAAGATATCCTCCAGCCAGGATCTGGTATCAATGCCGGCTGCTTTGCAGCAACTGAACGTAAGCCTCCGTTACTGTACTTTATCGGATGCTTACTTTATGACTCTCATTTTCTTTTGACCCGAACCCTTTATCTAGATATATGACTGATTAGTTTCACCAATTAGTTTTATACACTATCATTTGTGTAATGGATAAAATTTGCTAAATTTGTGCAGTTAACGAAAGATAGTGATGAAAAACATCGTCCTAAAACAGCGAGCAGAAAGGGATGACCTTGCATCAAGGCCATATTACATCCGGAAACATATAATAGATATTGCACCTTTTCTTGAATCGAGCGTTCCCAAGCTAATTACTGGTCCCCGAAGGGCAGGGAAGTCCGTATATGCCATGCAGATATTGTCGAATAAGAACTATGCATATCTGAATTTCGATGACACCCTACTGCTGGGAGCATTCGATGAAGATTCGGTTATGCAAGCTCTTGCGGAAGTGTATCCTGGATACGAATACCTCTTGCTTGATGAGGTGCAGAATTTACATTCTTGGGATGCCTGGGTGGCCAAATTGTATCGCCGTGGAGTGAACCTGGTCATTACCGGATCCAATGCTAACCTGCTTTCCAGTGAAATGTCTACGCTTCTTACAGGCAGATATGTTGAAATTCAGATTCTTCCTTTCTCAATGGAAGAGACATTGAAATACAGAGGGGCCCCCATCAATGCCGAATTGCCTGATGAGAGAGCAAAACTCGCTCTGGAAATGGGTGATTATCTGAAAAAAGGTGGGTATCCTGAAATTGTTAAGAATCGAGAGATTGAACAAGCGTATCTAAGCGCCCTGTTTGACTCCATCATCCTCAAAGATGTGGCACAGCGACATAAGATCCGGAAGATAACAGAGCTTTATGATTTGGCCGATTATCTCATCAGCAATTACTCTAATCCACTCAGTTATAACGAAATTGCCGAAGAACTCTCGCTTGGCAGTGTCACCACTGTTAAGAAGTTCTGCGGGTATCTTGCGGAACCATATCTCTTTTTCTATCTTCCACGATACGATAACAAGTTGAAGGAAATGAAGAAGGCACCTCGCAAAGTTTATGTTATAGATAATGGTTTTATTTATACTCGGTCGTTTGAACTTTCCAGTAATAATGGGAGGCAACTGGAAAACATGGTGTTTATTGAATTATTGCGAAGAGGATTTGATTTGAAGAAATCGCTTTTCTATTATCGGACATCGAATGACAAGGAAGTTGACTTTGTGACCAGGGATGGAAGGAAAGTAACTTCTTTGATTCAGGTCTCGTATGACATTTCGAAAACCAAGACTCGCGAAAGGGAGCTTGACGCACTTGTTAAAGCATCAGAAGAACTAAAGTGTGATAACCTATTACTCATCACTTGGGATAAAGATGAGTTTGTTACCTACAAGAATAAAAGCGTACGTATTATATCCATGCGGAATTGGCACATTTTATACTAATTATACTAATTTAACCAAAAAATAGGTAATAATATGAAGTTGAAGTTTGATATACAGAATTGTTATGGAATTGGTGATTTACGCTACGAGTTGGATTTTGGCGATAAGAATATCGCTGTGGTCTATGCTCCT
>JAEEHQ010000050.1 GCA_016280915.1 Bacteroidales bacterium | reverse complement strand
GGTCAAAAGATGCTCGTTTTGTTGAATTTTGCGGTTCAGCCAACGGCGGGCAGCCTCATCGCTAACGGTGTCACAAGGATGATACAGGTGTGCCATTTCGGTCTTGCCGACGCTTCTAAGGTTGGGGGTTAGATTTTCCATGTTGCTCTTGTTTTATATTATATATATATTATATGTAAATTGTCTGTTGGTGCGTTCTTTCTTCGTTCATACTTCGATTACATAACGAACTAACAACGAAGCTACAGTGGGAATGCATTTGATTTTGAAGATATATCTCGCCTTGTAAAGATAATAACTTTTTGTGATACAAGAATTTTTAATTTTATTAATGTTTCTTAAAACATTAATAAAGTGTTGTAGTGGGGAAAAGTTTAGGTTCATTAGCCAATAGTGTCAAATGTCAAATGTCAAATGTCATTAAGGTTTTTCCAATTTTCGGGGGGGGTAACTTTATATATAAATATATATATTTATTTTTATCTATATCAAAGACGTTCCCCGACCCGAAAATTGCTTAATGACACTTGACACATGACACTTGACACTCAAACGAAGCGCCACCCTTTCTCATATAGAAATGCAAACTCAGGTGAAAAAATCATACTAAATTTGCAATTGGCAGCGCCCTTTAAGTTTCTTTTAACGAAAGAATAAGTCAATTTACGCGTCTCTGACCAACGTCTTTACCCTTGACCAGGCAGCACAACAGGCAGTGGCATGTAAGGGTGCTGACACATCAAGAAACAGCGTCCGTCAAATGCTTAAGAACTGGCAGAGACAGGGTCTTGTTGTTCACCTTGAGAATTGCGTATACAAAAAAACAGAAAATACTGACGAAATCAAGTAAAGAACATGCCAAAAGTCAAGTTGTATTATAACGTAAAGAAGCAGAAATTCAAGAATCCGCTGGTGAAAAACAAGATGTTTGTGACCGAACTTGACAAAAACAGTGTCGTAACCCCCACACAATTTTACAGGGAATGGAAGGCCGTATACAAAAGAGACGATAGGGAGGAACTGAAACAGTTTTTTTATAAGCTGAACACTGTGGTTACAGCTCTACTGGAAAGAGGCTATCCCGTTTCAGTACCTTACTTGGGAAAATTCCAACTGAAATGCCGCTCATGCGGTGTTGAAACCAAGAGAGAAGCGGGGAGGCATTCTGTGAAATCCTTGAAAGTTTCGTTTTCGCCTTCGCCTGAGTTGAAGAAGTATTTTGATTTGACGAATTGTATATTGATAGGAAAGAGAGAATCTCGGGAAGAAGAACCGGAAGAGGCTTAAACAAAAGCAAATGAAAACCCTAAAAGGGAAGTTATTACTGAGGGTAGGTGAACACCTGCCCTCTTTTTTTGAGTGTCAAGTGTCAAGTGTCAAGTGTCATTAAGGAATTTTCGGATTCTGTTTTTTTTTAGAATGACGGCCGTATTAACTGTGGTTGACATGGCTACGGCTCGGTCTCGAGAATAAAATTCTCGGACGCTCGCTTTGCGCCATGGCCGAATCGGCCGCATAGCACTTTTGGTGCCATCTGGGCCGCGGGGGGTGTGTTCTCCGCCCGACTATCGCAAGCATTCACTGGATGCTTGTTTCACTTTCTCAGCCCGGCTGTCGCAACAAAAAGAGGTTGCTCCCATACGGTCGCGACAGAAAGAGGTTGCTCCCATACGGTCGCGACCATCCGGAGGATGGTTGCTTCACCTGCTGGGCGGGGATGAGGGGGAAAGAAAAAAAGGCACACCGTGAAGCGGTGTGCCTGGGGTGACTCCTGCAGGATTCAAACCTGCAACCTTTTGATCCGTAGTCAAATGCTCTATTCAGTTGAGCTAAGGAGCCATTGGGGTGTTTTGTGGAGGTCTCTCCCTCAAAAGCGATTGCAAAGATACGAACATTTTTCGATATACGCCAAATTTTTTTTATGTTTTTTTATTCCTATCTTTGCAACACGCTCTGAGACTATGTTTTGCAAGACGAAAAAATTTTGTTTTTAGAAACGTGAGGGCTTGCTTTTGTAGACTTGGCGGTACAAAATATCGCGAATTTCTTCAAATTCTTCGTCGTCGATTTCGTATTTTGTCATAATTATCATGGGCACAGTGACTTGGTCGCCATGGTAGGAGGGTTGCAGATAATCGAAGGGATTGGTAATCAGGCCCATGCTGCTGTAGAACTCGATGCGGTTTTCGGACACCTCGTCGTGGGGTTTTTCCACTTCGAGCACGATTTGTTGTGTTTGCTGCGAGAGGAAGTTGAGGAAGACGACTTTGCCGAGGCCCTGGTTGCGCAGCTCCTCGGCGATGGCGAAGTGCTCGATGTAGACAAACTCGTCGAAGGTCCAGTAGGTGAGGATTCCGACGGGGTCGTCGCCATCGTCGGTTTGGTTGGTGGCGACCATGAAATGAAATAGTGCTGTGTTACGATGCTTCAACTCCCCGAAAGGAGGTCGTTCTTCGTCGGGGAAGGCGGATTCGAATAGATCTTTGGCGAAATGGGTGTGATCGGATTGCGAAAGGTCTGTTAACTGGATCATTGAATTGAAAGTTTATTGTTTATTGGTTATTGGTTATTGGTTATTGAAAGTTTATTGTTTATTGTTTATTGAAAGTTTATTGTTTATTGGTTGGGGCTAGTCGAAAAAATGGAAGTTGTTGACGTTGAAACGGAGGAAGACGGTGTGCTGGAGGGCATAGCTGTCGGCCTCGTTGTAGTTGGAGAACTTGGTTTGCATGTAGTAGCAGGTGTAGCCTAGGTCGATGCTGCCTACCCGCGAGAGGTAGCTGACCGCCAGCGAGCCGAAACCGCCGATGCCCAGGCGGCCTTCGTTGAAATAGTCGTAGGTGCCTGTGTAGGATGAGGGGGGATAGCCGCCCCACACGTCGAGGATGCTGTAGGTGCGGCCCACCACGCGGATGTCGTTTTGCAGGACATGGGTGCTGTTGAGGTTGAAGCCAAGGCACAGCTCGAGGTCGATGAGGTTGGTGAGGGGGATGCGCTTGGCGATGCCGAGGTCGATGAGGGTGCGCCGTTCGATGCCGAAGATGTCGCAGGTGACGTATTGGTTGGAGCCAAGGATGCCGGTGCCGTTGTTGCTGGAGAGGTTGAACTGTCCGGCAGCGGTGAGCTGGCTGTAGTCGAAACGCAGGAGCCAGCCCCAGCCGCTTTCATACACGTAGCGGAAGCCGACCCCCAGTTGGTAGGTGAGGCGGTAGTGCATGTGGGGGTATTCCACCACCTGCAGCTGGGAGTAGTCGCCGATGGCACTGGGGGAGATGTAGCCGCCATCGACCAGGCTGCTCCATATTTGGGTGCCATACATCTGGCTGTTGAGCACGCGGTTGATGGTGTTGGAGTTTTCGGGCCGGCCGCTATAGAAATCGGCCTGTTTGGGGTTGGGTATCAACAGGCCGGCATCGACGGTGAGGTAGAGCCCGGACAGGCGGGGTGCCTGACTGGTGGCATGCTTCTTTTGGGCCTGCAGGGGCATGGCAACAATGAGGAAGGCGAGGAGGAGAAGGGATAGTGGCTGCTTCATAGGCTGTGGATGTGGTTTTGGGCTATCTGCGCAAGGAGCTGGCGGGCACGACGGAGCTGGATTTTCATGGTGCCTAGGGGGATGTGCAGCTGCTGGGCTATCT
>JAEEHQ010000049.1 GCA_016280915.1 Bacteroidales bacterium | reverse complement strand
CACCATGTTGACGTTGTCGCCGGTGATTCTTACAAAGTAAGCTCCCTGGGCCAACTGGTCCACATCCATGGTCTTCTCGCAGTCGCTGCTGCACTCGAGGGTCTCGCTTGCAACCGTGCGGCCGTTCATGTCGACCACTGCAATGCGCACCTTGCCGTTGACTCCACTCACGCTGATGGTGGTGACGTCGCTGGTGGGGTTCGGGTAGATGGTGCATACCGCATTACCCGACACCTCCTCGATGCCCTGCACGGACTCGAAGTTCGCTGTCAGCGTGATGTTGTTCACCACGGTGAAGGTGTAGGGGTTGGCCGTCTCGCCATTGCTCCAGTTCACGAAACGGTAGCCGCTGTTGGCTGTGGCCGTGACGGTGCAGCTCTGGCCAGCCTGGTAGGTGCCACCGCCGGTGGCAGTGCCCATCGAGGCATCGTTGACGGTGACGGTAACGGTGTAGGTGGGATTATCAGCAGTCTGGGTGGTGGCGCTCACACGTGTCCAGCCCTCACTGTTCCAGCTGTCGCCGCAGATAGCCTTCACGTAGAAGTCATAGGGGGTCTCGTCCTCCAGGCCGTTAACCACGTAGCTGTTCTCGTGGACGGTCACGTTCGTGCCGGTACCCTGGGCAAAGCCCGTGTAGCCGTACTCAATCATCCAGCCTTCGGCCATCGGGTCGGCCGTCCAGTTCAGCGTAACGCTGTTATAGGTCACGTTGCTGGTGGTGAGGCCAGTGACATCGGGGCAAGTCAGCGTGGTGAAGGTGATGGTGCTGCCATACTCACCCTCATAGTTCTCAACACCGCAAATGGCGCGGATGGCGGCATTGTAAGTGACACCTGCTGTGAAACCACCCACAGTAACGGGGTTAGTGGTGACACGGTAGACCGAGTCAAGACCGCCAGAATTCCATACGTGGAGGTCCCACATGCTCTCGTTGCCCACAGCAGTCCAGCTGAAGGTACCCTGAGCATTGGTCAGGTCGCTCACAGCCAAACTCTCGGGTGCGAAGCAAGGCAGGTTGTCAGTAGTGAAGGCATCGATGACCCATTCACTGTAGCCAGCACTATCGGCACTGCAGTCCTGACGTACACGGAAGGTGTAGGAAGTCTCGGGAATCAGGCCGGTGAAAGTGTAGGTGTTGCCGGTTACGGCGATGTCGGTGGCGGGCCAGTCAAGGGCAGAAGTCTCCTTGATGTTCACCTCATAGTTGGTGCCATCGCCGGTCCAAGTGATGGTGCCGCTGTGGTAATCCTGCGTTACAGAAGTGATGACAGGCGTACCGCAATGGATGGGCGCACCACAGGAGATGAAGCGATAGTTGCCAATATTGTCGGTTGCGTAGCCATCGCTAACGGTTGTCGGGTCGTAGGCACCACCATCGTTGTAAACGTAGCGGCCTTGGCCTGAACGTCCATAGTGCGACTCAAAGCTGGTACCAGAAGTCCATGAACCATGCTGACGGTTGACAGCGAAGACCACATTGCTGTGACCGTCCCAAGTAAAGGGAACGTCAAAGCCACGGATCTGCCAGCCAACATTGTCGAAACTCAGGTCCATATTGTCTGCCACCTGTACGAAGGTAGTATCGATATGGATGAATCCGCTATTGAGGTCGGTCAGCGTGGTGTGGCCCATATAGATATCGCAGTTGGTGTGATAGGTATTGGCGTTGGTGTTGGTGGGGTTGTACATGAAGGCAGTGATGTCCTGTCCTGCCACCAGTCCACCGGCAGCCAGGTCGGCACTGTCGATGATGACCTCGCTGAAGCTATAGTTATAGGTAGCATAGCCGGGGAAATACATGGAAGTGGACATGCTGGCAGTGCTGTCGTAGTTTTGTGCGTAGGTAGGATTGTCGCACATCTCGGTTTGGAAAGTGCAGCCATCGCTGAAGAGACTGCTGTCACTACCACAAATCTTCTGCACCCATGCACGGTAGCTGGTCATCGGAGTGAGACCGGTGAGCACTATCTGGTTGGTGTTGCAGTTGACATAGGTATTGGTGCTCGGGTCGGCGCCGACCACGCGATAGCACACGCGGTAGCTAGCACTCGAAGCACCGCTCCAAGTCAAGTGAGCAGTGGTGGAACCCACGGTCAGCGTGTCGAGGTTGAGTGGACGCGGGCAGGGGCTGTAGTCGATATGGATATCGTCGATGGCGGCAGGACCCCATTCAAAGTAGCTGGCACGGCTCTGGTTGAGCCAGAAGAAGGCCACACGATGGACACCGCTGATGGTGTCGAAGATGGCGTGGTACTCTCTCCAGTTGGTGTCGCGACGGGCATCGGCAATGCGATAGAGGTCGTTGACATTACCCCAAGGAGAGGTGATAGCAGCGTTAGAAGCAATGACAGGAGCGTTGGGGTCAACCAAGAAGACCATCAAGCCGTCGTAGCGACCGGCGTTGTCGCCGCCCACCCAGTAACGGAAGGTCATCTCGTAGCTGCTGTCCACGGTACCAAAGTCGATGTCGCGGTAAACGGCAGTATTAACGATGGCGTTGTTGTCGGTGCCGAAGGTGGCGCCGCCGTCATTGGAAACGTACATACCATAGTTGCTGTTGTAGGACATGGCGGTGCCACGGGCCCAGTTGGAGGTGGCGTGGTTGCTATTGGTCTGCCAGTTGTCCCACTCAACACTATCCTCAAAGTTGTAGGTATAAGGAAGGGTAGCAGGAACCTGCATGGTGTTGAAGGGGCAGCTATAGCGGCTGGCAGGACTGGTGTCGCTCACACTGCACATGGCGTAGACATAGAAGTCGCCATTATAGGAGCTGGGCACACCGTTGATGGTAGCGGGGTTGGAGGTCACATTGACCATGGTGCCCGTGCCGGGCGTAAAGCCGCGGGGACCCCATTCCACTATCCACTCATTGGCACCGGCGCGGTCATGCCAGTGGCAGGTGAAGCTGGTGGTGGTCACAGCGTCGAGAACCAACGAGTCAGGACGCTGACAAGTAGGAATCTGCTCCAACGTGACATCGTCGAGATAAAAATAAGTGGTGCCGCTGGTGGTAAGGGAGCGGAAGGTGATGAAAGTACCCGTGTCGCCCACAAGGTTGTAGTTATTGAGCGGTACTTCAAAACCAGTCCACTCAGTGGTGGGTCTGCCAGCCAACGAAATGGTGTCAACTGGACGGAATGTATTCACATTATATGGGTCAGTCATCACACCAATCTCTATATCGTTGATGTAGCCATCGTAGCTCTGCATGGCCTGGAAGAAGAGCTGCAGATTGCGGATGGGCATCACGGTGGTGTCCACCTCAGGCATGGTCAAACGGCAGTAGTTGGTACCGTTGTTGTAGAGGTAGAAATAGACTGACTTACCTGAGCCATTGGCATCATAGGAAGTGGAAACATAAGGATAGGAACTATAGCTGCCATCGCGGTTCCAGCAGTTGGGCACAGTGTTGGTAGGCCAGACGTTGAAATCCTCGAAGAAGGGGAAGCTGCTAATCATCGCACACTCGGTGGTGCCTTCGCAAACAGCGCTGTTGGAGTCGTCGCCGCAAAGAGCCACAACCATAAAGTCATAGTTGGTGCCCTGAAGCAGTCCGTTGACGGTAAACTCATTGGTAGTGGCGTTGCCAGCATAGGTGAAGTTGCCGGACCCTCTAAGTGCGTAATAGACGCTCCAGCTGCTCTCGGCGTTGCCCGGAGCCCACTGCACCGTAGCGCTAGAGGGAGTAGCTGCGGTGACGATAGGTCTGGGAGCCACGCAGGTCTCCATCGACTCGCAGATGCCGGTGTAGAAGGTTACGCTGGGACGGTAGGTGCTAGTGTAGCGGTTGCCTGCCCCATAGGTGGAGATAGTGTACTGGCTGCCATCTTGGTAACCATAAGCGGTACGGGTAGTGCCGCAGTCGGTGCTCAGTCCGTAGAACGAACTGATGGAATGGCTCTCGCCTGTGGGCTGATTCATAAAGGTGGTCACAACCAAGTTGTCTGTACCATTCCAATGGAAGGTGGCATCAAAGTTGTAGTGGACCAAGCCACTGGTACCCAGAGGATGGTTACCGTGGTAAACCATGACATGGGTGGCGGGGTTGATTGGGGCGGTGCCACTGTACTGCGACTGGCTGGTGGTACCAATGATGATGGTGAACTCCTTGGCATAGCTGCTGTTGGCTGTCCAGGAGTAGTCCATACCATTGATGGAGCCGGAGTCAAGACCCAGCGTGTGGAGCTCGGCGGCAGTATAGATGCTTTGGCACATGGTGTTGCCCCAAGAGCTGTTGACGGGCACACCAGAAGTCTGGCTGGTGCCGGTACCCACAATGGTGGTGTCGGCGGTGCCTGCCACCATGGTGCCACAGCGCAGGATGCCAGTATGGAAGTCGCCATAGACGGGAGCACCCTCACCATCGGAGCAGAGGTTGGTGACCGAATATTGGTAGAAAGTCTCGGGATTCAGGCCTGTAAAGGTGGCACTGGTGCCGTAGACCGTGTCGTAAGTCCACACCATCAGCGCAGTGTCGTACACACCGGCGATGGCACCGTTGTATTCACCCACAGGGCTGGGAGACCAGGTCAACAGAGCGCTGTAAGGAGTGACGGTGACATCCACATCCTCCACAGGGCCACACAGGGGCGCATAGTCAACCTCCACGTCGTCCAGCAGCACATAGGTGTAGTACTCGGTGCTGTTGCCGGCATCCATGAAGGCAATGTAGCGGCCGGTACCGGTGTAGCTGCTCAAATAGCAGGTAAAGGTGTCCCAGTCGGTATTGCTGGTGGCGGTATAGGTTTCAATGGGCTCAAAGGTGCTCATGTCGTAGGGGTCGGTCATCACACCCACCTTCATGCCAAAGCTATAATAGCTGTAACTGGAGCTGCTGTTGCGGCGCAGGCGGAATTTCACCTGCAGGCTGTCCAGCTGATGGTTGAACAACGGCATGGCCACATAGACGTGAGCGCCGTCAGAGGCGTAGTTGTACATATATAAGCTGCTGCTACCACTGCAGGCGATGCTCGAAATCTGGGGGTAGCTGGTGCTGTAGGAGGAATACTTCACCCAGCAGCTGCTGAAACCGCCCTCAAAACCATAGACGTAAGGCAGGCTGTCCACAGGCACGCAGGCCGTGTGTACCGTCAGCAGACGCCAGAGGCTGGTGTCGTCGCTGCCGCAGTCGGCTGCCACATAGAAGTCATACCATGTGTCGGGGTTCAAGCCGCCAATGGCAACCGTGGTGTCGCTGACATAGACCGTGGTGGCATCGTCGTCGCCATGGTTGAAGCCCGTGGGACCGTACTCCACATACCAGCCGCTGGCAGAGGCGTTGGTGTCGCTCCAAGCCAGGTAGACCGAGTCTTCGGTAAAGCCAGTCATGTGGTAGTCGATCACGCGCTGACAGGTGGGAGTATTGGCCAAGATGATATTGTCGATGGCAACATAGCAGTAAGAGTAGGAACCGCTGTATGCAGGATAAACCACCAAGGTCACATACCTGCCGGTGTCGCTGTAATTGGACAGGTTCACCTCGTAGGAGGTCATTGTGTTGTTGTTATACAGGATATTCTCAACGGTGTCAACAGGCACAAAAGTGCTCATATCGCCTGGATTGCCGCAAACACCCACAATGATGTTGAACGTATAGCTGTTACCTGTTGAGGAGGTAGCACGCATGGCGTCGAAATAGAGTTGCAAGCCATTGATAGGATTCACCAAAGTGTCCACCGGTGGGAGGCTCATGTAAAGACGGGTGGCATCGCCCGAGCTATTGTAGGCATAGCCATAGAGGGCATTGCTACCGCCGTAAGACTGTATGTAGGGATAGTCGCTGTAGCCACCTACTACCCAGCAGTCGGGGCGGCTGGACGAGGAGACCGAGTAGCTCTCGAAGTTCTCGGTGTAGGGCAGGGTAATAAACTCGGGGCATTCGGTGCGGTAGGTGCCGCAAGTGAAGAAACTGGTGTCCTCGCAAATGGCGGCCACGCAGAAATTATAGGCAGAGGCAGGATGCAGGTCACCATAAACGATGGAGGTGGTAGTCACCTCGGTGGTGTCGCCGTTGAGCACACAGAGCCATGTGGTCTCAGTGCCACCGGCAGTCCAACTGAAGGAGAGACTGTCCACCCCGGTATCACAATGCAAGCCCGTGGGCTGAGGACAGTGGATGGGAGTCACAATGATGTTGTCAACAGCGGCTGGCGGGTCGGTACCCACGCTAGGGTCGTTGTGCCAAAGGAAGACTAGCTTATACGATCCGTTGTTCGGAACCATCACCACACTCTGCTGTGTGGTCCAGCTGGAGACCAGGTTCACGCGGCCACCCAACAGGTCTATCCAGCCAGAGCCACTGGTGGTCAGCGTGCCGGCGTTCAGCTCTTGGTCGGCCGGCATCAGGAAAGCATACATGTAGTCGCAGCAGCTCTCACCGTAAACACGGTAATCAAACTGAACGCCATACTGCCCTGCATCTAAATTCATCATGCGGGCAACATAGACGTTCGAGGTCTCCGTAATAGAATAGGTGTTGGAGGCACCGTTGTTGCTGGAGATATAGAGCGCACTGTCGCCAGTGCCGTCACGCCCCACAGCACCACCTATATACCACTTGTTGGTCTGAAGGCCGTTGATGAACTCCCAACCTAAAGCCGAGGCCCCAGTGAAGTTGCAGGTCCAAGGAAAGTCCTCCACAGGTTCTGCCGAGGGCAGCGTCACATACCCAGTGATATTGATGCTGGTGTCGCCGCCACCACAGTCGGAGTGGATGGCAAAATAGTAAGTATGACCCACCTCAAGGCTGGTCAGAGAGATCGAATCCTCGTTCACGGTGATGGCATTGCCCGTGGTGCCGGGCACGAAGGCCATCGTGTCGTACTCCACCACCCAGCTGGTGGCGGTGCCGGTCTCGGTCCAGTGCACGTCGACCGACGTAGTGTGGATGTTAGAGAACACCAGATTGGCAGGACGCGGACAAGACGGCTGCACAAACTGAATGTTGTCGATGGCACCTGGAGGAGTGGTACCGCCACTGCCATCATTGGCCCAGGCAAACACCAGACGGTAGGTGCCTGCGGTCAACACATTAAAGTCCTGATAGAAGTTCTGCCAGTTCGACTCAAGGTTCAACTTGTTGGCTCCGCACAGGCTGATGAAGCCCGCAGGCAACGGAGCAGAGCTCCATGAGTAGGCACTGGTGCCGCCCGTGGGGTCTTGGCCGGCAGTAGGGTCAAAAGTGGCCGGAGCCAGAAAAACCCTGATGTAGTCGTAGTTGCTCTCGCCATAACACTTCCAGTCGTAGGAAATGGTGTAGCCTCCTGCATTCAACGTAAACTCGCGATAGGCATACACAAAAGTTACCGACGAATTGGTGTAGGCGTTTGAGGTGCCATTGTCGTTCGAGATGTAGAGGCTATTGGTGCCTCCGTTGCTCGTCGCCGAACCGATAAACCACTTGTTGGTTTGCGTTCCGTTGACAAACACCCATCCCGCAGTGTCGTTGACATCCTCGAAAGTGCACGAGTAGTTCAACAACTGACCTTGCGTTACCCACGGCACGACCATCATCGCAACCAGGAGCAACAGTCTTTGTAAATGTTTTTGCATAACAAATGCGTTTTGGTTAATAAATAAGTGAATTGAACAATATAATATACATATATCTACATAATAATTAAATACTTAAACAACAAATTAAACAAAAATCTTTCTCAAAAAACCAATGTCAAAAATAGGAATAAAATTTCAATTGACCAAACTTTTACGATTAATTTAACACTTAATCATCTGTTATCCTTGTTCTGCATGTAATCCTTTTTTGGAGCCGTTTTCGCAGTATCTCTTTGGCAGATAATCTGTTCACCACCCAATCAACCGCATTGATCCCAACTACCACATCACTTGCCAGCTCGTCTTAGCTCCACCCTAACCTCCTGAAAAAATAGCAGCAAAGACATTATTTAGATTATATTTTGTTTATATTTTACTTATACTTTGTTTAATATGATTAATCTAAATGTAATACAATACTAATGTAAATGTAATCTAATAGGTTGAGTTAGGGCGACGTTGCAGTGGAGTTACATTTTCGCAAGTCAACTGGTGCATTGTTGATGATACGAATTACATCTTCCTTTTTGGTTTTCTTTGTTTCCATGTTACGATTTTTAAATTAGGTGGGTTCTATTAATTCAAAATTAGGAAGTAAAAATGGAAGTAAGGATGGAAGTAAGGATGGACAATTCCCATTTAACTCCATATCATCCAAGTTATAGAAGTCCCCATTAATAATTGGTCTGTTTTAATATGATTTTTGGGCTACTAAACCCAAATATAAGCAACTTAACAGTATAAAAATGTAGTGCTTAGCGCCTATACAAGTTGCCAAGAATGCACATGCGGCCATGCCGTAAAAAAAGAATGCAGGAATGTTTTGCACTTTAAGTTTCATAACGTCAATTGTTTTAAGCTTGTTTTT
>JAEEHQ010000048.1 GCA_016280915.1 Bacteroidales bacterium | reverse complement strand
TGGCTGATTGACACCATCAATCGCCACGGGCACATTTCCAGGGAAGAGATCAGCAGGCTCTGGAAGCGGTCCTCGCTCAACGATACAGGAGAGGAACTGTACGAGCGGACTTTCCACAACCACCGGGAGGCCATCCTGGACACCTTCGGGATCGAGATCAAGTGCGACCGAAACCTGGGATACTATATCGCTAACTCCGGTGATCTGGAGGGCGACGGCATCCGTCAGTGGCTGCTGGAGTCCCTGTCGATGAACAACCTCGTGAACGAGGCCGGAGGGCTGCGAGACCGGATTCTCTTCGAAAAGATTCCGTCGAGCCAGAAATGGCTCTCGCCGATTGTCGGAGCGATGAAGGACGGAAAAGCCATCAAGATGACCTACCAGAGCTATACTCGTACCGAACCCAATACGTTCATGGCGCATCCGTACTGCCTGAAACTCTTCAAGCAGCGCTGGTATCTCCTGGCAAGAAGCGAGAACTATGACGATTCTTGGATTTACTCCCTGGACCGTATCCACAACGCCGAGGAGACGGACAAACCTATCAGCATCCCTGAGGATTTCGATGCGGCGGACTACTTCTCCAAATATTTCGGAATCATCATCAGCTCTGACATCCCCGTCGAGACCGTCGAACTCAAGGTGGATGAGGACCAGGTAATGTACTTCCGGTCCCTTCCGCTCCATCCGTCCCAGACAGAGATTGAGACCAACGGTGAATACAGCGTATTCCAATACCGTCTGGTTCCAACGTTCGATTTCAAGCAGGAGATTCTCAGTCACGGCATGTCCGTGGAGGTGCTATCACCGGAGAGTCTTCGTGATGAGATTCATGCAGAGATAAAAAAAATGTTGCAGCGCTATGACTGACTTCAAGACGGCCAACGAGCAACGCGGCAGCGTACACAGGAAACCACAAACAATGGAGCGAAGAATAATAACAATCACGTATTAGCAGGTGTTAGGTGATTGATAACGGTTGTGTAATTACTTTCTTTTAAACAAGAAATGCTTATGAAAAGAATCACTCAACTTCAGAAAAAGATCCTTCTTCAAATGGCAGAATATGAGAAAGAGAAACATATTTCCGGACATACATACAAAGTCCGAAAACTGATTAATTTTTCCATGGAACAGTCCTACTTCGATGAATATGATTTTATTGATGCATTATATTCAATGGCTAGGGATGGAGTACTTGTACAACATTGTGGGAATGTCGGCGGCTGGTGGGATGAAGATGGGTCTGTTCGAGGCGCACGACCGGAATATGTCGAAGTGGCTTTGACCAAGGAAGCTTATATGCGTATAAGGCGGTGGAAGTCATTCAAAGTAACGACAGGCCTATGGATTGTTGACATCAACAATTGGTGCCCAGCACAAATCTACTACTACTTTAAAGATGCCGCCGACAATAATTGGTGTATCTATTTGCGTTGGCGTCACGAAAACCCTTGGACGGCGGAACTCGTAAGCTGTAGTAAACAATGGGATTTCATCTGGGATTCTCCGGATAACGAGAATCTGCTTGAAGAGAAAGAGCACACGCCTGGCATTCTTACTGGCTATTACAAGGATGAGGAATATGACTTATTGATGGGAATAGCTTTGGAACAGGTGAGGAAGCGATTTCCTGACTGCGTTTTTCACAATAATCAGCAGATGTGCATATCGTGATGTTATATAAGTCAACTTCTGTACATTTTAGGGCGTTAAGCGAACATAATATGAAAAAGATCTATTTTGCCGGTTCCATCAGGGGAGGACGGGCCGATGCCGAGCTCTACCGGCGGATTATCGAATACATCCAGAAGAGCGACACTGTGCTTACGGAGCATGTTGGGAACCTGGCCCTCAGCAAGACGGAAGGGCCTCCGGACCGCGACGTGGCCATCTACGAACAGGAGACGGCTTGGCTGCGGGAGTCGGACCTCGTAATTGCCGAATGCACCACGCCGTCTCTGGGAGTAGGCTACGAGCTGGCCTATGCGGAGAAATGCGGCAAGCCTGTCCACATCTTCTACAACAAGCGCCGAGCGAACCTGTCGGCCATGATTTCCGGAAACAAGTACTTCCTTCTCCATCCTTATCGAGAAGAGGGTGAGATCTATCCGATCATCGATATCATCCTTGGCCATGACTGACTTCGCAGCAATTGATTTCGAGACGGCCAACGAGCAGCGCAGCAGCGTGTGCAGCGTAGGAGTCGTGATAGTCCGGGGAGGGGAGATTGTGGACCGCTTCTACAGCTTGATCCATCCGGAGCCGGAATACTACCAGAGGTTCTGCCAGCAAGTGCACGGCCTATGCCCTGAGGACACCGAGGACGCACCGGTATTCCCTCATGTCTGGGAAAAGGTCGCCTCGAAGATAGAAGGGCTGCCGCTTGTCGCGCACAACAGCCCTTTCGACGAGGGATGCCTGAAGGAGGTTTTCAGGGTTTATCAGATGGATTACCCGGACTACCGGTTCTTTGATACGTTAGCCGCATCAAGACGCGTATACGGCTGCCGCCTACCCAACCACCAGCTTCAGACCGTTGCCGCTGCCTGCGGTTATGACCTGGTGCATCATCATCACGCATTGGCTGACGCAGAGGCCTGCGCTATCATTGCAATGAAATTACTTTGAGCCATGGGAAGTGAAGAACTGATCAAGAAAAGATTCGTTATCAGAAAGGATATCGACAAAGATTACCTTGAATTGTACACTTTCGAAGACTGGGAGAGGCAGTCGGCGGCTGTTAAGTCCCAACTAAATTTCTTCAACATAGAGCACATGCAGTTCTGGAAAGCTTATATGCGTAACCGCGAAATTGTGGAGTTCTCTATGAATCAAGATCAACTCGAAAAGTTAAACAGTTTGTTGGCGAAACGCTAATTTAACCACCAACATGGAAGAGCAATTTGGCAATTGAGGATTCATGCCTATTGGATTCAATAATTGGATGGAGTACCGTGACAGTATATTCCGCCCAGTTCAAAGAGTAAAGTGTGGCGCTCCAGATCAACAACAACAATAATAATCCGGGCCACGTCATAGTGCCGCAGCCAACTATAAACTGATATGCCCGTCCTATAGCACCGTCATCACCCTACCGGTCTCTGCGATGCTCCGAACTACCCAATCCACGCAGGATGGCGGATATCAGCGGCTTCAAGAGCAAGCAGAGCACGAAGACTAGGACAAGAGTCAATGCATCTTCCATAATCTCGAACTCATTTTCTTTTCCCTTTGTTTTGGGCCTTCCGGCCCCGGGGATGCGTATATTTTTCTGCTTTCTGAAAGCGAGTCCAAATTGATGAAGGCAAGCCGGAGACGAAGAATACTCTCCTATCGGGAGGAAGATTGTCCGTCTCCCCTGCCCGCAGGTTTGGCTTGACGCATCGGAGGGCGAGCTTAGATTTGCAGGAAAGGATATACGCCAATCCACGGGGCCGCATCGGCGGAAGAATCCTTCCGGATGTAAAAGGAGCAGCGCTTTTCCGGCGATACTATGATACTTTGATACTTTATATCAGCATCGTATCGTATATTGTCTCTTAGCGGATAAAAGATCCGCCCCGGAGGTTATCCGGGGCGGCGCAGAAAAGCAAGCGGGAGCGGAGAACCCGTCTCCCCGACGGTTTACTGAAGCGTCCCGCCGATGACGCTGACCTGAGATGCGAGGATCTCGGTGACGGTCCTTTCCACACCGTTAGAGTCGGTGAACCGGTTATTGCGGAGGCGGCCCTTGACCTCGACGCCGGCGCCCCTAACGAGGGCGGTGAAGTCCGGCATCCGGTCGCTCTTGAAGGCGGTGACCTGATGCCAGGTGGTCTCGATGACCGCTTCGCCGCTGCGGTTCTTGAAGGCGTGGTCGGTAGCGACGCTGAAGCGTGCCATCTCGGTGTCGCCG
>JAEEHQ010000047.1 GCA_016280915.1 Bacteroidales bacterium | reverse complement strand
TTTTGTTCTTATTTCGAGCAGATTTCCGTGCGGAAGGAGGGAGCAATGCGGTGCATTGTAACCGACTGACAATCGGAAAGATGCCGAAATAAGGGCAAAAGCGCTGAAAAATTTAAGTACACTCATATTTATTATTGTTTTTAAATGTGGAATTTATAGAACCCACCTTCAGTCAACAACAAAAAACAAAACCTCCTTTTCCCCATTATGCAATTCAAACTCAGCAAATTTGGAATCCTGCCAAAGATTTTGGTGGCTATAGCTCTGGGCATTCTTTGTTCTTTCTTTTTCCCCAGTTGGTTCGTGCGTGTATTCCTCACGTTCAACGGCATCTTCAGCAACTTCTTGGCGATGTTTATTCCGTTGCTTATCATCGGTTTGGTGGCTCCTGGCATTGCCGACTTGGGCAAAGGAGCAGGTCGTTTGCTGCTCATCACGGTGGCTCTGGCCTATGGCTCCACGGTGTTGTCTGGAGTTTTTTCCTACTTCTCCTGCCACTTGACCTACCCTTATATCTTAGGCAATGGTCTCTCCTCCTTGGGCAACCTCGATATGAGCAACCAGCTTATGCCTTATTTCACCATTGACATGCCCCCCTTCCTGTCGGTAACTACAGCTCTGGTGCTGGCCTTCATTTTAGGTCTCACTACGGCGCAGCTCAGTGGCACTACCCTGCGTGGGTTCCTGGTGGACTTTCGCGATGTCATCACCTCTGTCATCACTCGAGTCATCATCCCCTGTCTGCCTCTCTACATCTTTGGTATCTTCCTGCAGATGGGTGCCGAAGGCCATGTTGGTGCCGTCTTGGGTGCTTTCCTCAAGATTGTGGGTTTCATCTTCCTGCTGCATGTCACCGAGCTGGTCTTTCTCTTCTTGGTGGCAGGTGCTGTCAGCAAGCGCAACCCCTTCAAGTCTCTGGTCACCATGCTGCCTGCTTACGTGACGGCATTGGGCACCTCCTCTTCTGCAGCAACCATACCGGTCACCTTGCAGCAGGCTATTAAGAACGGCGTACGCTCTGCCACAGCCAGCTTCACCGTTCCTCTCTGTGCCACCATCCACATGCCTTGCAGCATCCTCAAGATTACAGCTGTGGCCTACGCCATCTCATTGAGTATGGGTCTGCCTTGTGACTTTGGCACTTACCTTGGCTTCATCATGATGCTCGGCATCACGATGGTCGCAGCACCCGGTGTACCCGGAGGTGCCATCATGGCCGCTCTCGGCCTCATCGAAAGTATGCTTGGCTTCAGCCCCAATATGCAAGGCTTGATGATTGCTATATACATTGCCATGGACAGTTTCGGCACAGCTGGCAACGTCACCGGTGATGGTGCCATTGCCCTCATTGTCGACCGCATCAGAGGTCCCCAGGACGACTCCCAGCAATCCGTCGATACCCCAAGTTGATGCCATCCTGTTATTCTTTTGATGGTCAACTATAGCAGAGGAATGTATTATTATAGCTTCTATGGTTGCAATCCTGAGCATTGTCCTGTTGAGAGGAGAAAAAATTAAATTTGGTCAGTTCAAAAAAAAAGTGTAACTTTGCAACGGCTTTATGGCCAGAAGAAATGCAAGATAATAAAAAATACGAAAATAATCCAGAAAGGAGACACAATGATTGATATTGAGAAACTAAACATCGACGAAACTGCTAAAACCAATGTGCTCACTTGGCTGAACGGCTCATATGACGATGAAACCAAGCAGGCAATCCGCGACATGATGGATAACCCGAATGAGTTGAACGAGAGTTTCTACCGCAGCTTGGAGTTCGGCACAGGTGGTCTGCGCGGCATTATGGGCGTGGGCACCAACCGCATGAACAAATACACGGTGGCTATGGCCACCCAGGGCTTGGCCAACTATGTGAAGAAGTGCTTCCCCAATGCCAATCCCATTAAGGCGGCAGTGAGCCACGATAGCCGCAATCATAGTCGCGAATTTGCTGAGATTACTGCCCATGTGCTGGCCGCCAATGGTTTCCACGTATACCTTTTTGAGGGGATGCGTCCTACCCCTGAGCTTTCATTTGCTGTGCGCCATTTTGGTTGCCAGACGGGCGTGATGGTGACAGCCAGCCATAACCCCAAGGAGTACAATGGCTATAAGGCTTATTGGGACGATGGCTGCCAGTTGGTAGCACCGCACGACACCAATGTGATTGACGAGGTAATGAAAATCAAGGGTCTAGAAGATGTGAAGATGAGCGGCGGTGAAGCCAATATCGAGATTATCGGTGAGAATGTGGACAGCGTATATCTAAACCGTGTGGAGAAGAACTCACTCCATCCCGAGCTCATCAAGAAACACCATGACCTAAAGATTGTCTACACCCCGTTGCACGGCACGGGTATCACGCTGATACCAAGAATGCTGGAGAAACTGGGCTTCACGAATGTGAACGTGGTGAAAGAGCAGGCCACCCCCGACGGCAATTTCCCCACCACCCCCAGTCCTAACCCCGAGGAGAAGGCTGCCATGAAGATGGCGGTGGATCTGGCCAAGAAGATTGACGCTGATATCGTGTTTGCTAGCGACCCCGATGCCGACCGTGTGGGTGTGGCTGTGAAACGTCCTGACGGAGAATGGATGCTGCTCAACGGTAACCAAACCATGTCGGTGCTGATATACTACTTGCTCAAGGAATGGAAAGAAACCGGCCGACTGACTGGCAAGGAGTTTATCGTCAAGACCATCGTCACCAGCGAACTGCCTGCTGACATTGCCAAGCGCGTGGGCGTGAAAGTGTATGATGTGCTGACGGGCTTCAAGTTTATCGGCGACAAAATTCGCGAGCTGGAAGGCAAGGAAGTCTTCATCGGTGGTGGCGAAGAGAGCTATGGCTACATGATTGGCGACTTTGTGCGCGACAAGGATGCTGTGGCAGCATGCTCCATGATAGCCGAGATTGCCGCCTGGGCTGCTGAACAGGGCAAGACCTTCTTCGACGTGCTGGTTGACCTCTACACCGAGTATGGCTTCTACAAAGAGGGCTTGCTGAGTGTGGTGCGCAAAGGCAAGAGTGGTGCAGAAGAAATCCAGCAGATGATGAAGAACTACCGCGAGAACCCACCCAAGGAGATTGATGGTGAGAAGGTGGTCTGCATCAAGGACTACAAGCTGCACGAGAGCATCGACACCGTGACCGGCAAGAAAGAGACCATCGACCTGCCCGCCAGCAACGTGCTGCAATATTTTACAGACAAGGGCAACAAGGTGACCGTACGTCCCAGCGGCACAGAGCCTAAGATTAAGTTTTACTTCGGCGTGAAAGGCGAGCTTCCCAACAAGGAAGGCTTTGACAAGACCAATGCCGCACTCGATGCCAAGATTGAGGAAATCAAGAAATCAATGAATCTGGTTTAATAGCTAGGTAACATCTTGACAATAACCCGCACTATGGACATCGCGCCCTGGTGCGGGTTTATACAAATAGAATGAACATAGAGGAATATCGTGACTACTGTCTGTCGTTGGGCAGCGATGTGGAGGAGAAGATGCCTTTCGGGGCCTTTTGCTATGCCTCCGCCGTGCTGGCATTTTATGTCAATGGCCACATGTTCTCATTCTTCGATACCAACAACTTTGGTGTGGTAACCTTGAAATGCCGACCGGAACAAATAGAGGAACTAAAGGAACGATACAGCGAGATAGGAAAGCCCTATAATCTTTCGCCCAAACACTGGATAGGGGTGGATGCACGACGGGCATCAGCATGTCTTCTGCAAAAATTGACATACGAGTCATACGAAATTGTGAAGGCAAAGTATAGCAAAAAGAAATAGCCGATGGAAATAATCTTGGAAACGTTCTCTTGGTATTACTCTTCATTCTCCCAATAGTAGATGATTTTCAAGAAGTCTTAAATATGGTTGATCACGTAAACTTCTTTATGCAGAAATGAAAAGAGTTTCCATAGCAGCAGTAATAGGTTTTCTCCTGCTGACAGGGACCGTTAGTGCACAAGAGACCCCCCGCTGGGTAATAGCATTCTGGAACGTGGAGAACCTCTTCGACACTTGGCACGATACGCTGAAGGACGACTGTGCCTTTACCCCAGAAGGCGACAACCATTGGACCTCCCGCAGGTATCACGACAAGCAGAACAAGATTTTCAAGACCATAGCTGCCATGCAGTGGCCAGCTGTTGTAGGTATGGCCGAGGTGGAGAACGACCATGTGCTGCGCGACCTCTGCCGAAATACCCCGCTACGCAAGTTGGGTTACGACTTTGTTCATTTTGAGTCGCCCGACCAGCGCGGCATCGACTGTGCTTTGCTCTACCGAAAGGGGTGCTTCGAGATTCTTGAGGCTCGAAACATCTATGTGTCAGACACCGCCGAGGGTTTCTACACCCGCGACCTTCTTTTTGTGGGTGGTGTGCTTATCTATACTGCAGGAAACAGCGATACATGCTATCTTCTGGTCAACCACTGGCCTTCTAAGAGGGGAGGTGCTGAAGCTGAGAGACATCGGATGGCAATAGCACAATTGCTACGCCATACGTTGGACAGCCTTCAGCGCATCCATCCTGCTGCCTTGGTGCTGGCCATGGGCGACTTCAACGCCTCCAGCGACGAAGAGGCAGTCAGTCACGGTCTTGGCTTTGCCGGAGGGAAGAAGAACCCCGATGGGTTCTACAACCTCATGTACCATATACCTCGTGGCGAGGGAAGCTATAAGTACCAAGACAACTGGTCCTGTATCGACCAGATGATAGCCAATAGGGAACTGAGTGTGGAGGTGTTCGCACCCGACTTTTTGCTGGTGGATGACAAGAAATACATGGGCAGGAAGCCTTTCCGTACCTATTCGGGCATGACCTATTTGGGCGGATATAGTGACCACATGCCGCTAATAGCTAGAATACCATGAAGAGAGGTATTGTAGCGTTATTGTTGATGTGGTTGTTGTGTCCGTTGGCGGGGACGGCTCAGGAGCTGTTGCCCTCTGCTTGGCAGTACTACATAGAACAGCTGTCCGATGAGGGCGACGACGAGTCGGTGGAGGAGATGCTGGAACTCTACGATGCTTTGCACGACAGCCCCGTCAACCTGAACGATACTGCCAACCTGCTCCCGGCCATTCCTTTTGTGAGTGACCTGCAACGCGAGCGACTGCGGGCCTATATCATGCTTTCGGGTTCGTTGCTTAGCGTGGAGGAACTGTATGTCATCAACGGTTTCGACAGCCTTACGGTGGAGCTGCTGCGGCCCATCGTGGTGGCCAAGGTGCAGGAAATCCCACAACGCCTTACCTGGAAGGAACTGCTGACCCGAGGCAGGAGCAACCTGGTGACGGGCATAGGCGGCACCATCGAAAAGGCACGCGGCTATCGCGAAAACAAATATGAAGGCAACAACCTGCGGCTTATGTGGCGTTACCGATACAAGTACAAAGACCGCATCCAGTTCCAACTCTCAGGCGACAAAGACCCCGGCGAAGCTTTCTTCGCTGGGAGCCAAAGCAATGGTTTTGACTTCTATGGCTACCACTTGATGGTGAACGACATCGGACGATGGCACAAGGATGGGAAAGAGAACCACATATATGTCAAGCGTGCGGTGGCTGGACAATATCACCTGCAGTTCGGGCAAGGACTTACGCTGTGGTCAGGTTTCGGCCCCAGGATGTCAGTCAGCACAAGCGTCAACCGTTACGCACAGGGAATCCGACCCAACGGTGCGTTTACCGAATATGGCTACATGCAAGGTGTAGCCGCCACAGTGGCATTAGGTCGTCGATGGGATGTGACACTCTTTGCCTCGTATGTTGACCGTGATGCTACTCTTCCTCGCAAGGCCGACAACATAGCGGACACAATGCAGAGCATCTATAATTCAGGATACCACCGCACCTCTACAGAGATAGGCAAACGTCACCAACTGGGTGAATATCTATATGGTGGTCATGTAGAGTACCACAACAGCAATTTGCGCATTGGGATGACAGGAGTGGCCACCCAGCTGGACAAAACCCTTGTGCCGGCAACATATGTCTACAACGACAATGCCTTCCGTGGTACAAGCAACCTCAATGCCGGAGTGGATTTTGCCTATCGTTACCGCCGTATACTCCTCTTCGGCGAAGCGGCAATGTGTGTCAATCATCCCGACAGCACAGAGACAAACCACAGCCCTGCTGTGCTTCTGGGTGGTGAGTTCCTTCTCAGCAACAACCATCGTGTCAACGGTTATGCAAGATATTATTCCCCCACTTACCACAACTTGCACGCCAACGCCGAAGGTCAAAACAGCACTCCGCAAAACGAGTCAGGCCTCTGCCTCAACTACCAAGGCCGCCTGATGTGGGGCATAGATGCCGCCGTCCGAGCCGATTGGTTCTATTTCCCGCACATGAAGTACTTGATCTATGCTCCCAGCCATGGGCAGGAGTACAACCTCATGCTTTCCCGCGCTTCCCGTCTTGTGAAAGGGCTTGCTTTCAATGTGCGCTATCGCTACAAAGAACGGGGACGCAATATCACCCCTTCCACAATGGTGGATGGACACTACCTGTTAGAGCAAACCTATCGACACCAGGTGCTTGTCGACATGGAGTACAAAACAGGCCCGTGGAGGCTCGTTTCGCGTGTGGGGTATGCCCACTATCACGGCGATGTGACCGAGGCCGACAGAGGACTTCTTTTCTACCAAGACGTGCAATACTGCCCGCAGTTCATCCCCCTCACCATTGCGGCACGTATTTCACTCTTCGACGTGAACGACTATGAAGCACGCATGTACGCCGCCGAAAGCGACTTCATCTACAATTACAGTAGTACCCTCTACCAAAACGAAGGTGGTCGCTTCTATCTCCTGCTGCGGTACGACATCACACCTCATTGGAACATAGGCTTCAAATACGGCATCACCGCCTACGCCGACAAAGACACCTTCGGCACAAGCTACGAACAGATAGACGCCAACCACCGCCAGCAATGGAGGATACAGATGCGCCTCAAGTGGTAGTACTTATAGAAAAAAGTATTCTGTACTGCAGAACAAAATCGCCATAATCCTAACCCCGTCCGATAGAAATATAACACACAAAATATTGCCGAATAAGAAAAAAACGTTGCTTCCATTCGGTCGCGACGTTACTTTGGGCAACTATTGGACGGCAAAAAGGGATGAAACCTGTCAAACTTTAGTATTTTACATATGGACAGAAGTTTTATTTTTGTAATTGATAAATATTGGCTATATTTGCAATATATTTGTTTTATTGCATGAAACGTTCAAAGGTCACAGAATCAATTACCAAGGCTCTCAATGCTTTGCCGTTTAATACGGAAACCTGGCTATATGGCAGCGAGGCGCGTGGTAATGCCCACGCTGATTCGGATATTGACCTGTTGATATTGGTGGATTCTGTGAACCCTGAAACAGAAAACGATATATTCAAGGCTCTCTATCCCATAGAGCTTTCCACAGGTATTCTTATTAACCCTCTCGTGGTTGCAAAGTCACAGTGGGGTTCAACTATATCCCCGTTTTATTTGAACGTAACAAATGAAAGGGTAAGGCTGTGATAACATTGACTAAAGAGCAACGCATCGCGATTGTCCAATATCGGATGGAAAACGCAAACTACACCCTTAAGGAGGTCGAAAGCCATATGCAGAATGGGTTCTATAATACGGCTGTCAACCGTATGTATTATGCTTGCTACTATGCTGCAAGTGCCATGCTGATTGCCAAATGAGTTGAGACAAAATCACACGATGGAGTCCGTCGCATGGTGAGTCAGGAATTGGTATTAAAGGGGGTTCTCGATGCCGAATATGGTCGTTTCTACAGCCAATTGTTTTCAAAACTTGAAACAGGAGACTATGAGGATTTTATAAATCATGACCTAAAGACGGTAGAATCACTATTTCCTGTTGCACGGTCATTTGTTGCTATAATAGAGGACTGTGTGAGCCGGTGGTTGACTAATCAAGTGTGATTGATTTACTGGCTGTTTGTTTTGCCAGATTCTATGTTAAACCCTAACGACCGATTTGGGTTAAAATGGGGTGAGAACGGTGTGAGGATTGCACCGGTGTGTTTTGTGGACGGATATGTGGGAGGGATGCCTTTGTGAGGCAGCGTATCAGTCTTGGTCAGTGTGGGGCGGAATGAGGCCCTCTTCTTGTAATTTCTTGTAGGTCTTCTCGGCGGCAAGCTGTTCGGCGGCTTTGATAGAGTATTCGATGGCATGTTCGGCAGGTTCCCCGTCGATTTTTACGCGGACATCATACTGGCGGCGACTTTCCTTGCCTTGGTAGATTACGCGTTCAACCTCGAAACTAATCTTGCGATGGTTCTTCTGACCCCAGTCAATCAGCTTGCTCTTGAAGTTCCAGTCGGTATGTGCCATGGCATCCACATCAAGATAAGTAGACATGATTTTCTTGATGATGACACGACGGGTGAAGCGATATCCTTTTTCGAGGTAGATGGCTCCCACGAGGGCCTCAAAGGCATCGCCATCGATGGATTTGAAAACGCCTTGTGACTCGCGGTTGTATTGGATGAGTTGGGAAAGGCCGATTTTCTGCGCTAATTTATTTAGGTTGGCACGGCTGACCAATTTGGAGCGCATCTCGGTGAGGAATCCTTCGCCCTGATGAGGGTATTTCTTATAAAGAAATTCAGCCACAACAGCACTCAAGACGGCATCGCCAAGATATTCCAAACGTTCGTTGTTGACACGCCATCCTTGACCCATCTCAACCGATTTGGACTTATGTATAAAAGCAATCTGATACAGCTTAGTGTTGTACGGGGTGAAACCTAATACGTTCTTGAAAAATAGGTAAAATTCTTTGTGTTCTCCTTTATAACGACCGAAGTGCAGCATATTAATATTTACGGAAGGCAAGGCAGGCATTGTGTCCACCGAAACCGAAAGTATTGCTGAGGGCGAAATTTACACGGCGGTGTGTTGCCTTGTTGAAGGAGAAATCGAGAGGGGCGATGTTGGGGTCGTCCGTGAAATGATTGATGGTTGGGGGGATGATGTCGTTCTTCATGGCCAAAATAGTAGCGATGGCTTCAACGGCGCCAGCAGCTCCGAGCAGGTGTCCCGTCATGGACTTGGTGGAGTTGAGCGTAATATTCTTGGCATGTTCACCAAAGAGTGACACCACGGCCTTGGGCTCGGAAATGTCGCCAATAGGCGTAGAGGTGCCATGGGTATTAATGTGGTCGACATCGGTTATTTTCATTCCGGAGTCTTCGATGGCCAAACGCATGGCGTTCATGGCACCCAGGCCTTCGGGATGAGAGGCAGCGATATGATAGGCATCGGCAGTGAGGCCGCAGCCAGTAATCTCTGCATAGATCTTAGCCCCACGGGCTTTGGCATGTTCGAGTTCCTCTAAAATCAATGAACCGGCACCTTCACCAAGGACGAAACCATCGCGGTCTTTATCAAAAGGTCGTGAGGCTGTTTTTGGGTCGTCATTGCGGGTGGAAAGGGCTTGCATGGAGGAGAAACCGCCTATGCCGCTCGGAATGATGGGGGCTTCGCTACCGCCTGTAATAATGACATCGGCTTTGCCTAAGCGGATGAACATAAATGCGTCGCTGATGGCCATAGAGGCACTAGCGCATGCTGCGGAGGTTGAGTAGTTGGGACCCCGGAAACCATATTTGATGGAAATCTGTCCGGCGCAGATGTCTCCAATGGTCTTAGTGATAAAGAAAGGGCTGAAACGGAGATTGTTTGGATTAGAAGCAAAAGAGAGTATCTCGTTCTGGAAGGATTCGGCCCCGCCCATGCCGGTGCCGAAAATGACACCCACACGGTCAGGATTGACATTTGCCTTGTCGAGTCCTGCATCTTGTATTGCTTCGTCTGCCACCACCATGCCATACTGAGTAAATAGGTCCATTTTGCGGGCTTCCTTACGGTCAAAAAAGTTGTCGGGATTGAAACCTTTGACCTCGGAAGCAATGTGGACTTTGGAGTTGGAGGCATCGAAATGGGTAATCAGGCCAGCCCCACTTACTCCCTTCACCAATGCATCCCATAAGTCGGGAACATTGTTGCCAATAGGAGTAAGTGCGCCTAGACCTGTTACTACAACTCGTTTCAGACTCATCGTCATCGGGTTGAAGCAGAAATGTAATTATTTCTGAGCGTTTTCGATGAATTTGACTGCGTCACCAACAGTGGCAATCTTCTCAGCTTCCTCATCAGGAATCTGAACGTCGAACTCTTTCTCAAGTTCCATAATCAGTTCGACAGTGTCCAAAGAATCAGCACCGAGATCAGTGGTGAAACTGGCTTCCATGGTGACATCTTTTTCATCAACACCGAGCTTATCAACGATGATAGCTTTTACTTTGCTTTCAATTTCTGACATGTTTATTTAATTTTTTGAGTTTAACGAAATGCAAAGAAACGAAAAAAAAACCACATAAACACTATTTTTAACTATTTTTCTTCTGTATTTTTTTGTTATACGTCTGAAATAGTGTTGTTTGATGCTATTTGTTATGTGCTCTTTTTCTGCTGAACCAACTATCTTTTGTCTTGAAAAATGCCTTTTTCTCATTCATCAATTGTTAATTTTCATGCTTGGAGATAGAAGCAGAATGTTAATTTTTTGGGAAATACAACAATAATAGACAATTAGCGTTATCTATATATAAAAAAATGAATAAAATGATCAAGTTGGCTATCTTAGCGTCTGGCAATGGTACAAATGCTCAGCGTATTAGCGAATATTTCGCAAAGAGTGACTCTGTTAGGGTCGATTGTATTATTTATAATGTAAAGGATGCCTATGTGGCGGAGCGTGCCAGGCAGTTGGGTGTGCCCGCTTATTATTTCGGCCGCGAAGACTTTTACCGGAATGGTAGGGTGCTTACGTTCCTGAAAGAGCATGATATCGATTGGGTGATATTGGCAGGCTTTCTTTGGCTTGTTCCGGAGGATATTATTGAAGCTTTCCCACAACATATCATCAATATCCATCCGGCACTTCTTCCAAGTTATGGCGGAAAAGGTATGTACGGCGGTCACGTTCATGAGGCTGTTGTGGCCAATCATGAGAAAGAGAGCGGTATAACGATACATATTATAGACAATCAGTATGATAGGGGTCAGACTCTCTTTCAGGCGAAATGTCAAGTTACGGAAGAGGACACACCCGACACGCTTGCAGCAAAGATACATAAACTGGAACAACAATATTTTCCAGTTGTGATTGAGAAAACAGTTTTGGGATGAGGATAGGCGTAAATACCCGTCTGCTTTTGGCAGGCAAAATGGATGGTATCGGTTGGTTTACGGCTGAGACCTTGCGTAGAATTGTGCAAGGACACCCTGAGCATGATTTCTATTTCTTTTTTGACCGAAAACCTGACCCTGTTTTTCTTTATGCAGCGAATGTCCATCCAGTGGTGCTTTGTCCACAAGCCCGTCACCCTGTCCTATGGTTTTTATTTTTCGAAGTTAGTGTCCGTTGGGCTTTGAGACATTATAAGATTGATTTGTTTCTCTCGCCCGAATGTTATCTCTCGCTGGGTTCTACGGTGCCCACATTGATGGTGATACATGATATCAACTATGAGCACACGAATGATAACTTAAAGCCTTCGCATCAGCGTTATATGAAGTACTTTTCGCCAAGATTTGCTCACCATAGCACCAGGATAGCCACGGTTTCTGAATTCTCGAAACAAGATATTGTTGATACATATAAAATAAGTCCTGATAAAATCGATGTGGTGTATGATGGTGCTCATGAGGGGTATCATCCGTTGGACTCCAATTTGAGACAACAAATAAGGAATCAATATGCGCAAGGATGTCCTTATTTTATTTTTGTAGGGACAATCATTAAGCGAAAGAATCTGGCAACCGTGTTGACTGCATTTGACCTATTTAAGGCGAAGAATCATACGGATATGAAGTTGGTTGTCGTAGGGCATAAGGTATGGTGGCAGGATGAGCTGAAAGATGCTTTTGACCGTATGCGTTACCAAGATTCGGTAATATTTATAGGCAGGGCTACTGCTGAGCTCCTTGTGAATTTGCTAGGGGCTGCTGAAGCTTTGGTTTATCCTTCCCTTTTCGAGGGTTTTGGAATTCCTATTATTGAAGCTTTTCATGCCGAGATACCTGTGATTACATCTAATTGTACTTCTATGCCAGAAGTGGCGGGAGATGCTGCTATTTTGGTAGAACCGACAGATGTCACGATGTTGGCAGATGCTCTTCAAACGGTTTCTTCGAATTGTGCGTTGCGCGCAGAGTTGGTTGAGAAAGGCCGTAGCCAAAGAGAGAGGTTCAGTTGGGATAAGACTTCGGCAAAGCTCTGGGATAGTATGATGAAGACATGGGAAAGCAGCAGATAGCATGAAAAGGATTTGTTTTTTGTTGTTTTTGTTGCCTTTTCTCAATGGATTAACCTTAGCGCAGAATCCTTTGGCAGAAGATACGGGGCGTTTTAATCTTGTATTCAATGGTTCTTTTGAGGAGTATAGGTTTTGTCCTAAACGAGTGGATGCTGTCGGCATTTTGATTAATGTGGAGGGATGGTATCAGCCGACAAGGGGTAGTGCTGACTATTTCAATACTTGTGGA
Source organism: Bacteroidales bacterium (assembly GCA_016280915.1). Lineage (GTDB taxonomy): Bacteria > Bacteroidota > Bacteroidia > Bacteroidales > P3 > Colimorpha. The sequence goes on along the minus strand of JAEEHQ010000047.1, from coordinate 18,143 downwards.
AGTAAAGAGTGCGGAGTTCCTGTTAATAAGTTGGGAGAGCAATTGCCTCATGAAGGCGAGGGGTACTGTGGTATCTATTGTAGTAAGAATGACTATAGGGAATATCTGCAAACTCGTCTACGGAGAAAACTGAAGGCGGGTGATAGTATTCGGGTCTCATTTTATGTGAGTCTTTCCGAGCAATCAACAGGAGCTGTTGCCACATTGGGCGCGTTGTTCACCCAAGAGAGTATTTACGATACGGTTAGAAGCATCCTTTTGCACAAGGAATATGAGATGCTTTCGGAAGATATTTCACAGATGGTTGCCTATAGTTATGACCCCCAGGTGGTGAATCCTGTAGGTATGTCACTTGTTGATACAAAAGGTTGGCAACGGGTTGAAGGTGTTTTTGTTGCAGAAGGTGGTGAGCAGTATATTACACTTGGAAATTTCTTCACAGCAGAGAGGTCTGGATACGTTGAGCCCGATTCGTTGACGCAGTTGCTACCAGGGGCCTATTATTATATTGATGATGTTTTTGTGGAGTGCCTTAATTGTAAACCTCCTGTTACAGATGATTTGAATGTGGATTCCTCCTTTCTAACACAGGAACAGCCCTCTTTCAGTATCGGAAGTACGTTCGTTTTGGAGGATATTTACTTTGAGTTTGATAAGAGCACCATCCTCCAACAGTCTTATTTCGAATTGATGAGACTGATTTCCCTATTAAATACTTATCCTAATATGAGTATTGAAATTGGCGGTCATACAGATGCCAGGGGTTCTGAAGCTTATAATCAACGGCTTTCAGAGAGTCGGGCCAAAGCGGTGACAGAATATCTTATCTTAAAGGGGGTGTCAGAGAAAAGGCTGCATTACAAAGGATATGGCAAGGCCAAACCGATAGACACTAACGATACAGAAGAAGGGCGTGCCAGAAACCGTCGTGTTGAATTTAAGGTCCTCTCAATCTGAATCGTTTTATCCCAAATCGGTCAATGGGATTTATGGCAGATTAGCTTTTGATTGAGCAGATTGGCCGCATTGATGGTCGACGTTGTGTAAAGCGAGAGCAGAGAAAGCTTGCTTTCTATGCCGAGTCAGAGCAACGTCAACGTAGTTAAGGCGTAGAAGGTTATGGACAGATAGGGATGAAGAATAGATGCCGAAAGGTATGGTAATATGACATAAAGAAATAGGACTAGGATAATGAGCTATATAAGGTAGAGGATAAGCATAAAAAAAGACGACCCGAGGGGCCGTCTTTTTTTATTGGATTAGTTCAGAAGAACTATTCAATCACGCGATAGAAGGAAACGCGACGGTTGAGTTCGTAGTGGATGTCACCGAAAGCAACGGTCTTACCTTTCCAGTCACAGGTGATACGGTTCTCATCGATACCATATTTCTTGACCATGAGGCGTTTGACTTCTTCAGCACGTCTCTGTGAGAGTTTCATGTTGTACTCGTCGGAAGCAGTGTAGTCGCAGAAACCAACAACGGTGATCTTGAGGTCGGGGTTGTCTTTCATGATGCGGCTAACAGCTTTCACCTTAATCATTTCAGCGTCGGTTACATGCCAACCATCGTTGGGATAGAGGACGGAGAAAGGAATAGCGTAGTAGTTCAGCTGGTCATTCTTGAGCTGGTTCAGGACACCCTTCAGGCTGTCGGAAACATCCTGGGAGTGAGCAAGAGCTCTCTGACGGAGCTGGTCGTTCTCGTTAGCGAGGTTGTCGAGCTGGCCTCTGAGTTTCTTCTCGTTGTCCTTAGCATTGGCAACTTCTTTCTTCAGAGCTTCGTTCTCTTCTTCAAGGTTGTCAAACTGCTCTTTGGTGAGGAGGGCACGCTGAGCGATGAGCTCCTGGTCAGCAGCGGTGATACCGAAGTTGTAGATGTAGCCAACAGTAGCGAGGAGGTTGGTGTGATGCCAGCCATAAGGAGATTTCCAAGGATTGGGGATGTTAGCAATAAAGTCAGCTTCTAATTCAATGAAGAGGTGGCTTCTGTCGCAAATTCTGTAATCGAAGCCGAGGCCACCATCCAGCTGAACACCGAGATTGTCAACGCCGCGAGAGTTGTTCATTGACCATGCAACACCACCGCCAGCAAACACGTAGAGGTTACCACGAGTTTCGGGTTTCCAATTGTGGAAAGAGTTGTTCAGAGAAAGAACGAATTCGCCAGTGAAGGCCATGTGTTTGTCCATCGTGGCGGAGTCGTTAGCAATACGCCAAGATCTTCCTGCTTCGCCAAGAGTATGGGTAGTGTCGCGGTCGCAGTTAGCGAGGTCGGTGTAGTTCCAGTGGAAACGCAGCCAAGCACCACGCTCAACTTCTTTCTGAAGAAGCAGACCAAGACCAGCATTGTAGCCTTCGCCCCATTTGAAAGCTTCATTACCAAAGACGTGTTTCACGTCAGGTTGGAAGTTAAAGGAACCGGTAACACCGATACCCCAGTTGCTCCAGAAACCATACTGAGGATACTCAGGAGTCTCAGCGGTTTGAGCAAAGCTGTTGCCTGCAAAAGCGAGTAAGCAGGCCAGCGTTACAATTTTAGATACTTTTTTCAACATATTGGTATACTTTTTGTTATATTATTAATTACCTTTATTTCAAATTGCAAAAATACACATTTTTTTTTATTCAACAAATTTTTTTTTAGAAAATTGATATTTTGTTTGTTGTGGACTTATCAACAGGTTTTAAACAACCATCGTCTCGCAATTTCTATAATAGTGTGTTTTTTTCTACCTTCTAGTGTCTGTCATGAATTCTTGATTGTACATTTCAATAAGCATGAGCGTCATAGTATTTTTAATGCAAGATAATAATAGTTATTATGTTTAACTATTAATTGATTTTTTTTTAGTATTTTTGCAATTACAAATAATTAACAAACCAAACACATAAGATTATGAAGTCAGTTCAGTTGTATAAAGAACACCTTCAGCAGTTTGTCTCGGCTGAGGAACTTGCCAATATCAGCGAGGAGCTTCTCAAAGCCAAGGAAACCTTGGTTTCAGGTTCAGGAAAAGGAAATGATTTTCTGGGTTGGATAGATTTACCCAAGGAAATTTCGCCCGATATTATTGACAATATCAAAAAAGATGTTGCCAATCTCACTCCGAAAGCCCGCTTGTTTGTAGTCATCGGTATCGGTGGCAGTTATTTAGGAGCTCGAGCAGTTATTGAGGCTCTTCAGTCAGAGTTCGCTTCGATGGAAAAAGGTGGCCATCCTTTTGTCATCTATGCGGGTCATACTTTGAGTGAGGATTATTACCATCAGCTGCTCCGTATGCTTGACAATTACGACTACGCTGTAGCCGTTATTTCCAAGTCTGGCACCACAACCGAGCCGGCTGTTGCTTTCCGCATCATTAAGAACCATCTGGAGAAAAAGTATGGCAAAGCCAATGCTTCTGAACGTATCATAGCCATTACCGATGCCCACCGTGGTGCTTTACATACGATTGCTCAGCAGGAAGGATATCATGCTTATGTGATTCCCGACAATGTGGGAGGCCGTTTCTCGGTGCTTACTCCAGTGGGATTGTTGCCCATAGCTATGGCGGGTTATGATATTGATAAGCTTCTGAAGGGTGCTTGTGACATGCGAGATATTTGCATGAACAGCAATTCTGTCGAGGATAATCCAGCCCTCATGTATGCGGCTATTAGAAATATCCTTTATCGCAAAGGTCGAAAGGTTGAGATATTAGAGAATTTTGTTCCAAATCTCAAATACATAAGCGAATGGTGGAAGCAGCTTTATGGTGAGAGTGAGGGTAAGGAAGGCAAAGGAATATTGCCACATAGTCTTAGTTTCACCACCGACCTCCATTCTATGGGTCAGTATGTACAAGAGGGTGAGCGCCTGATGTTCGAAACGGTACTCAGCGTAGCTCAGCCCCATGACAAGGTGGAGATTCCTTCCGATGCTCAAAATTTAGACGGAATCAATTATCTCGTTGGAAAGAGCCTTACGGAAATCAACCATAATGCCGAGCTTGGAACTATTCTTGCTCATGTTGATGGTGGCGTGCCCGTTCTCCGTATTAAGATTCCATCCGTCGATGAGTATGTATTGGGTCAACTAATCTATTTCTTCGAATTTGCGTGTGGCGTAAGTGGCTATATGTTAGGAGTTAATCCATTTGACCAACCCGGAGTAGAGGCATATAAGAAAAATATGTTCCGCCTACTAGGAAAGCCTGGCTATGAAAAATAGGATGCCAATCCCTTAATGCAAAAAGTCGATTGCTCAGAAAAGAGCAATCGACTTTTTTTATTGAAGGTTGACTTCCGTTAGAAAGGGAGGTCTCCAAGGGGTTCTGTTTCGTCAGTTAAAATGGTTGAAAGAGGGTCTTGCGCATGTTCTGTCTGCTCCTCGGGTTTATTCTTGTTGGACAAAACGGTGAAATTGTCTGCCACAACCTCGGTGATATAGCGTTTGTTGCCGTCCTTGTCTTCCCAAGAGCGAGTCTGGAGTTTGCCCTCAACATAGATTTGGGTACCTTTGCGAAGTATTTTCTCGGCTATTTCTGCCAGAGTTCGCCAGCAGACCACATTGTGCCACTCGGTCTGTTCGATACGTTCGCCAGACTTGTTTTTCCTATATTCAGTAGTGGCCAAGGGGAATGAGGCCTTCTTTACCATATTGGTTGATTCGTCGTTGCGGTCTTGAGGGAAAGCAACAACATCGGGGTTTTTGCCTAAATTGCCAATCAGAATAACTTTGTTTACTCCTACCATAATCAAATCTTTTTTTACCTTAATATTGTATATTGTATCTTTATTTTCTTAATTATTTAGTGATGCAAAGATAGTACTTTTTGGTTAACTGCAAACATAAAGATATTCACATTTTCGACAAATACCTGTCTATCAAACGCGAAATAGGAAGAGTTTTTAATTCTTCCAGTCCTACCACCCGCATTTTTTCCGGTATTTTGTTCGGTTTTGTGTCATAATTTGCCTGCATAAATTGAGCTACAATGGTACGGTGTGTGAGTTGATGTTTCATTTCCGGACCAATCGTTAAGCTTGACGGTTCTAATCCAAGCCATTTTTTTAATACCATGCAAATATCGCTCTTTAATGACATGGAATCTATGGGGCGCTCGGTTTCATGCAGGGGTAGTTCGTACAATCCCTGCCAAATGTCTCCCGCTTCTCGTTGTTGCATTAGCAAACTGTTTCCCCAACGGATATCGATATAATAAAAAAATCTTTCTTTCACCTTTACCTTTTGGGGTTTGATGGGAAGGATTTCTACCTTGCCATCGCGAAATGCCACACATTCCTGTCGGAATATGCAATTTTCACAGTCGCATCCAATAGGTTTACAGTAGATTGAGCCAAAGTCCATTATGGCTTGGTTGAATGTATCGGGACGGTCCCTGTCTATCAGGTTTAGCAGCAACTGCTCAAATTCCTTGTAGGCCTGTGCGGTCCCAATAGGTGTGTAAATGCCGTATAGTCGTGAGATGAGTCGATAGACATTGCCATCGATGACAGGGTAGGGTAGGCGATAGGCAAAAGAAGCTATGGCAGCAGCTGTATATTTCCCAACCCCTTTAATGGTGAGAATACCCTCATAGGTGTCAGGAAATCTGCCTCCTAATTCATCAACCACATATTGGGCGGCTGCATGTAGATTGCGAGCCCGAGAGTAGTATCCTAATCCTTGCCAACTTTTTAGTACCTGCTCTTCCGAGGCTTTGGCGAGGTCGGCTATAGTGGGGTATTCTCTCACAAAATGGTCGTAGTAGCTGCGGCCTTGTTCTATGCGCGTTTGCTGCAGAATGATTTCTGACAGCCATATATAATATGGATTGTTAGTATCCCTCCAAGGTAGTCTTCGGCCGAATTCCTGATACCAGTTTATTAGCTTTTTTGAGAACATATTGAGGTGTCAATTTCGTGTTTTTGCTTCATTTTTTATGAGTTTTGAACAGCTTTTCCACACATAACTGCTTGAAAAAACTATGTTAAATCTTTCTTTCGGTTTTGCAGTAGTAAATTGTTTATTAAATATATATGAATAACGAAATGTTAATTTTTTTTTAATCCCCTTTCTTGGGATGCCAAAAGTTTTGTCAGTTCAAAAAAAGGTTGTACTTTTGCACCCGCTTTTGACGAAAAAAAGTACACATAAGTAACGTAAAAATACAACAAAAATTATAGCTATCATGTCAAAGATTTGTGAAATTACCGGTAAGAAAGTGATTCGTGGTAACAATGTTTCTCATTCCCGCATCCACACCAAACGTACCTTCTCCCCTAACCTTCAGACCAAGAAGTTCTATATTCCCGAAGAGGGCATGTGGATTACCCTTAAGGTTAGTGCTAAAGGTATGCGTATTATCAATAAGAAAGGTATTCTTGCCGCTCTTAACGATGCAGCTGCTCAGGGTCACCTGCAGTTCTAACATTTGAAGACAATAGGTCTTAATAAACAATTTTTTATCAATCCCTTAACAAGAAAGAGGTATTTAAAATGATCGTAGTTCCTATTAAAGAAGGTGAAAACATTGAAAGAGCTCTTAAGAAACTGAAGAGAAAATTCGAAAAAACTGGTGTTGTGAAAGAACTTCGCGAACGTCAAAAATTCACTAAACCTTCTGTTATCAACAGGGAACGTAGACAAAAAGCTATCTATGTCCAGCACCTGCGTCAGCAGGAACTCGACAAATAGTCTTGTGTCCGCACGTATCAAACAAAGTTAAGAGCAGTTCTTTTTTCAGAGCTGCTCTTTTCTTTTTTATCCCAAATCGGTCATTAGGGTTTGTGCCAGATTAGTATTTATTTCGAGCAGATTGGCCACATCGCTGGCGATGGCGTAGCGGGCTACGACGAGGCAGGGATGTGGTTAAGATGCCGGAAGAAATGCTGAGATGGCCAAAAAGACTTTAAAAACCAAAAATTATTAAAGAAGTCAGCCTAATGACCGATTTGGGTTTATGGATGCCTTTTGCGAAGAAATGCAATAATAAGCTAACGAAAAAGGGCAACCCCTTCATGGGCTGCCCTTTTCTTGATATCAAAGGGGCAAGATGTTATTTGTTGTAGCGTTCTTTGTATTTTTCAATCTGACCCTTCATAGAGTCTACGCACTGAGCAACGGCCTCCTCAAAGGTGTCGGCCTGTTTGCTGTTAAAGAGGGTTTGTCCAGGCAGGTTCAGTGAAAGTTCGGCAATCTTGTTGTTGTCTGTTTCGGGTTTGTCCAGTTTCAGGTTTACTTCGCATTTGGTTGCGTTGTCAATCAGGCGGTCCAGTTTGGCTACTTTCTCATTGACAAACTTTTCGAGTTTCTCGTCGGCCTTGAATTTTACGGCGTTAATTGTTGTGTTCATAATAACCTCCTATTTTTTAGTTGCCCGGGGATGGGCATGTTTATATGTTTCTTTTAAATGTTCTCTTGTTACGTGAGTGTATACCTCTGTTGCGGCCAAATCGCTGTGTCCTAAGAGCTCTTTGATGGCATCGATGTTGGCACCTTCATTGAGCATATGGGTGGCAAAGGTGTGTCGAAACACGTGGGGACTTGTCCTTTCTGCGTTGCTTCTTGGCGCCATGTATTTTTCTACAATCAGATATATCATGCCGTCACTCACTACTCTGCCTTTGCTGTTAACCAACAGCCTATCGGTGTTGGCAACGGTTGGCTTTTTGGCTTTCAACTCTTCCACCATTGTATTTCTTAACGCAATAAATCGAGAAATATTATGTGCCAATTCATCTTCTATCGGAATAATGCGTTCTTTGTTCCTTTTCCCCCTCACTTTGATGGTTAGCTCGTCCAGATTGATGTTACCCAGAGTAACGTTGGCCAGCTCCGAACGGCGCATGCCCGTTTCATAGAGCATCCTTAGCACCAGTTTGTCCAATTCTCCGTCATAGTCATTGGGATAGATGTCGTCATAAATCTGCTCCACTTCGTCTTCTCTGAAGAAAATAGGTAGTCGCTTGGCTCTTTTGGGTGGGGTGATTTTGACCATGATGTCGGTGTCGGTATACCCTTTCTTGCGTAGGAATTTGAACCAAGCCCGCAAGGCGGCAATCTGCTTGGTGACGGTGCCGGCGGCTTCGCCCTCTTCCATCAGGCTCATCTGCCAAGACCGGACATCTTGGGCGCTGATTTCCTCGATTAGGTGAATATCTTGACTATACAAATACCTACCGAATCGCTCCACCTCGCTGATATAGTAGCGTACGGTACCTTCCGCCAAGCGCCGTTCGGAGCTGACATAATCGGTAAATCGTTGTATGGCCTCGTCTATTTTCACAATTGCAAAGATACACACTTTTTTTGAAACCCAATGTTAAAACCAAGAAATATTTCAATCCTTTTTTGTAAATTCTTATCAGCGTATTCCTTAGAATGGGTGCTGCCTACATCAAGACTCGTTTCAGCCTTAGGTGTTAGTATTCGTTCATGTGGGATTAAGCGAAGCTACAAAGGACTTACAAAGGACTTACTGCCTACTGTCTTCGCCCTTGTCGCTGTAATGGTTGTTCTTTTTAATTATTAAATATATATAATTGCAAAATAAATCGTATCTTTGCACGTTTTTTAAGTCACCCAATTTTTGGGTAAAGATTACTATTATAGATTATTATTATTGATAGCAAGTAAGTAATTTGAAAAATAATTAGATGAAGGTACTCATTTTTTTCGTTAGTTTGTCATTGTTGGTGGTGACTCACGAATTGGGACATCTCCTGATGGCCAAACTATTCCATACGCGTGTACGACGCTTCTATGTGTTCTTTAATCCTTGGCTTTCCATTCTCAAAGCCAAGAAGTTCAATGGCAAGTGGCACTTTCTTTTCTTCAACAAGGAGACCCCTGAATCGTGGGACGAAAAGAACCTCAAGCCCGAAGATCAGGATAATACGCTATGGGGACTTGGATGGTTGCCCCTGGGTGGTTATTGCGACATAGCCGGCATGGTTGATGAGACCAAGGATTCCAGCGACCTTGAGAGCACCCCCCAGCCCTGGGAATATCGCACCAAACCCCGTTGGCAGCGTTTATTTATCATTTCTGGAGGTGTTTTGGTGAACTTCATCTCTGCCTTGATTATCTATGCTGCCATTTTCTCCCATTGGGGAACGGATGAACTTCCGTTGCGGAATGCTTCTTTAGGTTATAGATATAATCAGGTGCTTTTAGATGAAGGATTCCAGAATGGCGATATTATCTATGCCATCGATGGTGAGGAACAATTTGTACTGGCTGATGCCACCGAGAAATTGCTTCTCCATTCACCCAAGGTAATCACCGTGATGCGCAACGACAGCTTGGTGGAATTGAACATGAGCAAGGACCTCCTCTCCAAGATAGCATCAGAAAATCCAAAACAGCTTATCAGCATCCGCTTTCCTTTTGTAATCAAGGATTTTGTACCCGGTTCGGTAGGCAAGAAGTATGGTTTGTTGCCTGGCGATAGTTTGGTGAACATCAGCGGAAGGCCAACACCTGCTGCCGAAGACTTTACCGCTACTCTCAGCGAATTTGCGGGTGATAGTGCTGTAATTGGCCTTTACCGCAATCACCAATATACTGAAGTCCCTGTGTTATTGGGCAATGATGGCAAATTGGGCATCTATGCTCAGGACGATATGTCTAAACTATTCGCAGTTAAGCATATCGACTACACCCTTTTGCAGGCTATTCCTGCCGGTTTTAAGTACGGCTGGGAGACAATGGTCACCTATGTGACATCGCTGAAGATACTCTTTACCAAGGGTGGTGCGAATAGCTTGGGCGGCTTCATCACCATGGCCAGTTTGTTCCCCGACACCTGGGATGGGTTCCGTTTTTGGAATCTGACGGCTCTATTGGCTTTAATCTTGGCATTTATGAACATCATTCCTATCCCAGGTTTGGACGGTGGCCATATTGTCCTTACTTTGTGGGAGATGGTCACTCGTAAACCGGTGAATGAAAAGGTGTTGGATGTGATTCAGAAAATCGGTATAGCCATTCTGCTTCTCCTATTGATAGTTGCCAACGGTAACGATTTATTCAGACTTTTTACTGGCTGGTTTAGTAAATAGTAGATGAAAAAGCTGGACAAGCTGATATTAAAGTCCTTCTTAGGGCCGCTCCTACTAACGTTCGCCATTGCTGTGTTCGTGCTGCTGATGCAGTTCGTTTGGAAGTATATCGACGACTTGGTGGGCAAGGGGTTGGAGTTCAGCGTCATTGCCCAGCTGCTTTTATATGCCTCTGCCACATTCGTGCCGATGGCGTTACCCATTGCCGTTCTCTTTGCCTCCATCATGACGATGGGTAATTTCGGCGAGAAATACGAACTCATCGCCATCAAGGCCGGCGGCATTTCCTTGCGAAGGGTGATGATGCCCATGGCTTTCGTGGCAGTTCTGCTTACCTTGGTGGCTTTTTATTTTGCTAATAATGTGCTGCCTGTGGCCATGTATAAGTATCGGACGACCCTTTATGATGTCCAACGGAAGAAGCCGGCAGTAAGCATTCGCCCAAGCGAGTATTACGATGAGATTGACGGCTATGTGATTAGGGTGAACAAGAAGGATCCCGATGGGCGTACTTTGCGTGATATTATCATTTATGACCATTCAGAGGGTATCAATCGCACCAATATCATTGTGGCCGACCATGGGTATATGCAGTCAACGCCCGATGACCATTACCTGGTGTTCACTCTCAAAAAAGGTTACACCTATAGTGAGCCACAGGATGGAGAGAATCAAGAAAAGCGACCTCTAACCAGCATTGGTTTCGAAGAGCAGGTGCTTACTTTCGATATCTCTAGTTTTGCTTTTTCTAAGTCTGACGACCAATTCTTTTCGGGCCACTATCAAATGCTTAATGTGGTTCAGTTGGACTCATCCGTCAACTCTTTGGAGGAACAGTTGGAGTCCCGCTATGGAGAGTTTGGGAGGAATGTCATGGACAAAATGAGGGTGTATCGTTATGTTCGTGACCATCAAGGTGACAGTACTTCCTATTTTGATGTGGCCCAACATATTGCCGATACCACACCCGATGTCCGTAGCAACATTTATGATCAGGCCAATAAACTGTTGCAAAGTGCAAAGGCAGATGTGGGTATGTATCAGGCCATGATACAGTCCGATAAGGAATATATCAACCGCCATTACATCGAGTTAATGCGCAAATTCACCCTTTCTGTGGCCTGTCTGCTTCTTTTCCTTATTGGAGCCCCCTTTGGTTCCATTGTGCGTAAGGGTGGCTTGGGAATGCCGCTGGTGGCCTCGGTGGTATTCTTTGTGATGTACTATGTCATCGGCATGATTAGCGAGAAATCAGTTCGTGAGAGTGCTATGGGACCCGTTGGTATGTGGGTTTCGACATTTGTGTTCATTCCCATTGGTGCCTTGCTGACATGGCAGGCAACCACCGATTCCAGTCTCTTCGATTTGCACACTTGGAAGCGGTGGCTGAGAATTAAAGAAAAAGTGAAGGCCGATGTGGGAGAGAAAGTCCTCTCAAATGGGCTTGACGACAAATCAGGTGATAAGGAATAGTCACACGTTTCTTGACTTAGCCCCTTTTTCCCCCTTGCTTTCCTCAAAATTGCGTACCTCTTCTTGAAAATGCAGGTTGGCTTTGCTGAGGGCAGAGTCGGCATTGATGCCGCGATTATGGGCCCAATGGATGAGGTTGAACAATAGCTGTCCGAATTGTCCTTCGGTCATTCCCTCATGCAGTTCCATCTCTTTTTCATCCAGTTGGAAGCCAATGCCGGCTGCTTTTTCCTGCAGGCGTACGGCTTTTACCAAGGGTGGGAGGGAGGTGGGCACCCCATCCAGCACCGATTTGCGTCCTTCGTGCATCTTAATCTGTTCCCAACTTTCGCCGTGATAGTCCTCTTTGCGAAAGATAAAAGGATGTCTATCCACCAACTTGTCGCTGATGGCATTGAGCACGTCGGTAGTGTCAAATCGTCCTTCTTCTTCAGCAATTTTGCAGTAGAAAAGCAGGTGCATAAAGATATCGCCCAGCTCTTTCTTCATCTCGTTATTTGCCTTGGTATCGTCGTCCTCTTTGCTGGCGATGATACCTAAGATTGCTTCGCTGAGTTCGTATGTTTCCTCAATGGTGAGATAGCGCAAGCTTTCCATGGTTTGCACACGGTCCCACGGGCACTCCTTGCGCACGATGCCCAAAATCTCATTGAGGCGTTCGAATGCCGCAATTGTTTCTTGGTTCATAGGCGGCGGACCTCCTCAATACCTTCAATAGACTTGAGGTTATGGATGAGTTGGGTGAGGTTGGCCAAGTCAAGCACATAGAGCATGATGATACCGCGTACAACCCCTTCGACAGCCTCAAGTGTAATAGCGCGCATGTTGAGGTTCATCTGATTGCTGACAATTTGTGTGATGTCGGTGAGAAGGCCTTGACGGTCGATAGCGGTGAAGGCTATGCCCGACATCAGCGAGACATGCTCTCCAGGCCGCCAGCGGGCACGTACAATGCGGTTCTCATGGTTGGCCATCTCATCCATGGCCACCTTGCAGTTGGTGCGGTGAACCATGATTTTCCCATCAGTAACAATACCAATCACATGGTCGCCCTGCACGGGGTTGCAGCAGGGGGCAGGTTCGGTTTTGTAGCTCTCATACTCTTTGTCTAAGAGGAATGATTGCTGGCCATTGTCGTTGCGAATGGCGGTGCTGTTTTTTTCAAAGATAGAGCCATATTCACCCAAGAAATAATTGTTGTGTCCATCCAGGTTGATACGGCCAAAGCTGCGTGCGATATCTTGCTCGGTAATGGTACCCATGGCCAACTGAAAATAGAGGTCGGTCTCGCTTTTCAGTTTCAAGAATCGTTTTATCTGACCCAGATTGGCGGGAGTGTTTTGTAGGTGAAGTTTCTGCAGGATGCTCTCCAAGCGTCGTTCGCCCTCTTCGCGATAACCTTTGCGCTGGTTGCGGAGGAAGTCTTTCAGGGCCTCTCGGGCGCGGGCTGTGTTGGCATAGTTAATCCATTCGTCGGAGGGTCGTATCTTGGGACTGGTTAGTATCTGAACCTGCTCGCCAGCACGTAGTTTGTAGCTGATAGGTTGTACTTTACCATTGACCTTGGCACCTATACAATGGAAACCGAGGTCTGAGTGGATGCTGAAAGCAAAGTCTAAGACTGTGGAGTGGGCCGGGAGTTTGCGCATCTCACCACGCGGGGTGAAAAGGTAAATCTCTTTGGTATAAAGTGTCTCTTTGAACTCTTCTACTAAGTCCAGCGCACTTTTCTCGGTGTTCTCCAAGGTGCTACGGATTTGCTGCAGCCAGATTTCCACAGGGCTGTTGGCGATATTTTCCTCCGGGTGGGCTTCTTTATACAGGAAATGGGCTGCCATGCCTTTTTCTGCTATCATGTCCATCCGTTGGGTGCGTATCTGTACCTCCACCCACTGGCCAATAGAGGTCATCACCGTAGTTTGGAGTGACTCATAGCCATTGGTCTTGGGGTTGGTAATCCAGTCGCGGAACCGCGTTGGGTCGGGTCGGAAGGTTGAGGTGATAAGAGAGTAGACTTTGAAACATTCGGCTTTCTCCTGAGAGAGAGGCACATCAAGAATGATGCGCATAGCATAGAGGTCGAAAATTTGGTCGAAATTAATCCCTTTCCGTTCCATTTTCTTCCAACAGCTATAGACCGATTTGATGCGGGTCTTGAGTGTGTATTTGTAACCATTGTCGTCAAGCATTTTGATGATTGGTTGCTTGAGACATTCCTCGAGTTTCTTGGGGGTACCTTGCGCTTTCGTTTTATCAATAAGAGCGGCTATCTCGTTGTATTTGGATGGATTGGTGTATTTCATCACCAATTCCTCTAGTTCGGTCTTGATGGTGTAAAGGCCCAGGCGGTGTGCCAATGGGACATATAGGTAGTGGGTCTCAGACGAAATGGCCAACTTCTTGGTGTCTTTCATCGAGTCCAAAGTACGCATATTGTGCAGGCGGTCACAGAGCTTCAAAAAGATGACATAGGCATCGTTGCACATCGATAGCAAGATCTTGCGGTAATTTTCAGCCTGTTTGGAGTCGGTCTGTTGCAAAATCTTCACATCGTTTATCTTGGTAACTCCGTCCACAATTTTTGCCACGCGGTCGCCAAAGACTGTCCTTATCTGGTCGAGGGTGATGTCGGTGTCCTCCACCACATCGTGCAGCAAGGCACATACTGCAGCGATGGGACCCAGTCCCACCTCTTTAACGGCAATGAGAGCCACAGCCAAAGGATGGAAAATATAAGGTTCGCCCGATTTGCGGCGGGTGCCGGCATGGGCGCGTTTGGCTACGGAGAAAGCGCGGAAGATTTCCTCTTCCTCGTCTTGCGAGATGGGGTAGTTGTTGCGGCAGGCAGCAATCAGTTCTTCATATTTTGCCTGGATTTCTTGCTCTTCGCGTTGCTCATCAATCACGTACATAAGCTACATCTTAGTATGAAAGTCCTAAAAGAAAAAATGTTGAAGCCAGAAGTGCTATGGAGAAACTAAACCCAAGGGTGACATAAATATCCTGGAAATCAGTCAGCACACCTACTTTGAAGCTGTTCATGCAGAATGAGCCACGATGGGGAATATTCCCATACCTGAAGCCAGCCTCTAATGCAGGTCTAAAACCAATGTTCTCACGATTGGCAGTGCCTAAGAGGGTACCATTGTTAGTTCCGTGGCGGAAACCTATACTGCCATACATGTGCCAGTCAGACTTGGTCCAAGGCTTTGAAAGGCGATAGTCGGTTCCCACCAACAGCCATCGAGCTGTAAAACCAGCGATACCAGTGATATGTCCACCCCATACCTCTGGCAGGTAGGTATAGGTGATTCCTGCGCCCAAGTCATTCCCAATCATAAAATCAAGTTCGGCAAAATGGCTTGCAAAGGGACTCCCAAAATAGTAGATAGGGTTGCGGTTGGGGGCCTTGTAGACAACATCATCGTATATAGATGTGTCATCCTGGGCTATTCCTGAAGTGATGGTGGAGTCACTTTGAGCCCACAGTGTGGCGACCAACAGCATAAGTGTTATGATGGAGAGTACTCTTTTCATTCCATTTCGTTTTTCTCTTTCATGGCTTGGCGAATCTTGGTCTCCAACTCTTCGCATAGTTCTGGATTGTCACGCAACACCTGTTTGAGTGCTTCGCGGCCTTGGGCCAGCTTTGAGTCGCCATAACTAAACCAGGAGCCGCTCTTCTTGACGATTTCGTACTCTACACCCAGGTCGATAATCTCACCGATTTTCGAAATGCCTTCGCCGAACATCAAGTCAAACTCGCAGAAACGGAAAGGAGGTGCCACCTTGTTCTTAACCACCCTTACCTTCACGCGGTTACCAACGTTCTGGTCGCCGTCCTTGATGGCTTGGATGCGACGGATATCTATGCGAACCGATGAGTAGAACTTCAGGGCGTTGCCGCCAGTGGTGGTTTCGGGGTTGCCGAAGAGCACGCCAATCTTCTCGCGGAGCTGGTTGATGAAGATGCAGCAGCAGTTGGTCTTGCTAATGGTGGAGGTGAGTTTACGCATAGCCTGACTCATCAAACGGGCCTGCAGACCCACCTTCGAGTCTCCCATCTCACCGTCAATTTCTGCCTTTGGCGTCAGCGCTGCCACCGAGTCGACCACGATGATGTCAATGGCTCCCGAACGGATTAGGTTGTCAGCAATCTCAAGGGCCTGCTCTCCGTTGTCTGGCTGCGAAACCAGTAGGTTATCAATGTCAACACCCAGTTTCTTGGCATAGAAACTATCAAAAGCATGCTCTGCGTCGATAAAGGCAGCGATGCCGCCATTCTTTTGGCATTCGGCAATGGCATGGATGGCCAAGGTGGTTTTACCTGAGGATTCAGGTCCGAAAATCTCGATGATACGTCCTCGGGGGTAGCCTCCCACGCCAAGGGCATTGTCGAGGTTGATGCTGCCAGAGGAAATCACGTCCACTTTGATGCTTGACTGGTCGCCCAGCTTCATAACCGAACCTTTTCCGTAGTTTTTCTCAATCTTATCGAGTGTGGATTGCAGAATCTTTATTTTTTCGAGTCGCTGAGCCTCAGCATCTGTCATCTCTTTTGCCATAATTTACAATTCTTTATATTAGTATTATGTGTATTCAATCTTCATAAGAATCAGACTACAAATATACAATTTTTTTTTTAATCTGAGTATTTTAAAAAAAATGTGTATTTTTGCAGCCAGAAAAATGGTGGGTGTGGCATTTCTGCCCTCTTTTCTCCCCGCCATAATTCTCAGGTAATTAATAACACAAAATTTCATACAATGGAAATCATTAGTAAAAGAGTCCTGACCATGTCTGAGAGCGAAACACTCGCCATGACAGCCAAAGCACGTGAGCTCAAAGCTCAAGGTAAAGATGTAATCAGCCTTTCCATCGGCGAACCCGACTTCAACACGCCAGAGGTCATTAAGGAAGCTGCCAAAAAGGCTATTGACGATAACTTCACTCATTATCCTCCCGTCCCCGGCTATGCCGACACCCGCGAAGCCATCAGCCGCAAGTTTAAACGCGACAACAACCTCGATTATGCTCCTGAGCAGATTGTAGTCTCCACTGGTGGCAAACAGGCCCTCTACCAAGTGGTCCAAGTCCTCGTCAACCCCGGCGACGAGGTCATTATTCCCACCCCCTTCTGGGTTTCTTACAAAGAGTTTGTCCATCTGGCCGAAGGTGTCGTCGTTCCCCTCAAGACCAAGATTGAAAACAAATTCAAAATGACCCCCGAGCAGCTTGAGGCCGCCATCACCCCCAAGACCAAGCTTATCATCTTCTCCAGCCCCAGCAATCCTACCGGCATGCTCTATTCCAAAGAAGAGCTCCGTGGCCTGGCCCAAGTCATTGCCCGCCACGAGAACGTCTATGTTGTTTGCGATGAGATTTACGAGCACATCAACTATGTTGGCAAGCACGAAAGCATTGCCCAGTTCCCCGAAATCTACGACCGTGTGGTCACCGTCAACGGCCTTGCCAAAGGCTTTGCCATGACGGGATGGCGTGTGGGTTACATTGGTGCTCCCCTGGCCATTGCCAAGGCTTGCAACAAACTGCAGGGCCAAGTTACCAGTGCCACCTGTTCCATCGCATTGAAGGCCTGCGTTTGTGCCATGGAGATGGACCCCGCTACCAGCAAGGATATTATCAACATGCGTGAAACTTTCCGTAAACGTCGCGACATGGTCTACCAGCTTCTCAGCGAGATTCCCGGTGTCAAAGTTGCCATGCCCGAAGGTGCCTTCTACTTCTTCCCCGATGTCAGCTCCTACTATGGCAAGAGCTTCAACGGCAAGAAGATTGAGAACTCGACCGATATGGCCTTCTATCTCCTCAACGAGGCTAACGTGGCCACCGTCATGGGCTCTGCCTTTGGCGACGACACCTGCATCCGCCTCAGCTATGCCACCAGCGAAGACCTCCTGCGTGAGGCCCTCCGCCGCATCAAAGAGGCCTTGGCCAACCTTAAGTAAGAATATACAGGAAGTCTACCTATAAAAATGATGACAATAGCAGGGCTCAAAGAGCCTTACCCACAAAACCCCCTCACAGCGTGAGGGGGTTTTGTATTGTCATCTTACCCCTATAGTATTTGGCATGTCAGACGCTGACGGGTATGACTTGGGCGGGAGAGCTCTCCTTGCGGGTGTTCCTCTGTTTGGCAATGATTAATAATAAGATATAACGTTATTGTCTCGAAGAACCTTACTCTCAACACCCCCTCACGTAGTATAGTGTAATAGAATGTCAAGCCATTAGCCTTTCCACGAAATATCCTCTCATCAATTATCACCGCATCCGTATTTTTACTTTCAATAATGTCTTTGCAGACTGCAAATCCAGACCAGCGGCACGGCACCGAACATCTGCTGGGTCGGGTTTATATTTATTTTAGCTATTATTTAGCTTAGCTAAAAGAAATGTAAAGAAAGAATAACATAAATGAAACAGAAATATTGTAAAAAGGACTTCGCTACCATCACTTATAGATTCAACCTTGAAGTGCAACACTGTTGTGCAAAGATAGTAAGAATTTTTGTTTCGGGGAAGAATAATCCAAATTTTTTCTAGGGCGAAGGTTTAGTTCAGTCTGGACAAAGAGGATGAAGTCGTCTGAAAGTGAAG
>JAEEHQ010000046.1 GCA_016280915.1 Bacteroidales bacterium | reverse complement strand
GCCTTCAGCGCTGTTATTCGGGGTGTTTCGGAGTGTAAAATATTGGATTTTCAGATTTACGAAAAGTTTTGAAAACTTTTGTTAAAATTGAACCATATTTGAACCACGGACATTGTAAGCAATTGATTATCAATTAGTTTGGAATTCTGCATCGGGAAATAAAGCGCCAGTATTAAAGTGTGCGTAACCAGTACTATTCAGTATAAAACACTTATAATCAATTGAAATAGTGATAATCTATTTCCTGATAGTTTTGGATGGTCCCGGTTGTTTTGGGCTGAATGTAACCAAGAACTCTAAGATTAATTAAAACAGCAATACTTGTTCTTTTGATATTATTACAAGATTCTTGCACGCTCTAGAGATTGCCACATAAAAGTTTTGTTTGTCTGCAAATCTATGAGCATCAAGAACGATAACATTATCAAACTCAAGGCCTTTCGTAAGTAGAGTGGTTCCAATACACTTCCCTTCTATTTTTCGTCCAACTCTTCGGATACGATTCTTATATCTAATCATACAATCACGCATCTTATCTCCTGATGAGATAGCTTCGTTCATACACAGTTGGATAGCATGTATAATATCAGGCCTTTTATTATGGTAATGGCATTCAACTGAAAAGAAACGCAAAATAGAACGAAATGAAGTCAACGATGGATTACTCTCAAAGGAACTGAACAATGATTGCAATCTAAGTGACGGTTCTTTATATTCTTTCTGCCGTGTCTTAATATATTCATTTCCATGAAACCACTCATCGATATCACCCTTTTTAAAATGCAAACTGTAGAGAGCTTTCTTGATGTTAAGTATTTTGTTTCTGGCGCGTCTAAACGAGATAAACAAATTATCAATAGAATCTGAGAGTGTATAATAATCTTGATCGTCAATTGCCTCGATCAACATGAATTCGTGCCTGAAATCGATGCGCTCCTGAATCATAGCTCTATCATTAATATTACCTCTTAGTCGACCATTGTATATAAATCCAGGAACCAATAATAGTGTGCTGCCTGTCCGGAACAAGCGTAAAACACTCTGTATCAAACGATAATAATCGTTCGAATAATCCAGAAAATCTGCCTCGCAAAGAAAAACCTGGACATTAGAAGAAGCATCAGACGACAATAATACTTGCCGATTATTCATTAGGGATTCCCGTAAGCTCAATATCCTATCTCCAAGCCCCTGACAGTTCCCATTAACCCTCCATCTCCAGGGAGTTTCTAGTAAGTTAAATCGTAAAAAACCCATAAGATGTTGAGTGAAATTCACTTTGGGCTCAGCGTCAAAAGTAAAGATAGCTTGAAGGGGATCGCCAAAGATATGTATAGGCAATACTGCTGCTAACGATAAGATAATCTCATGTTGAATGAGACTGCAGTCTTGATATTCATCAACAAAAAGGTGAGAATATGATAGTTTTATTATCTTTTGAATAGAGGGCTTTGATAAAATGGATTTTGCCTCAGATTGAATCCTGGGGAAATAGTCTTTCTGCTCTTGGTCTGGAAACACAGAGGTATCAACCACAAATGAAAGAGCATATCGTTGGGCAAAACTCGTGATTGTTTCTATCTGATAAGATTCTCGAGGAATATGGTTTTCTTTGATTTTTTCCTTTATCGACGCTACACCGGCGTGAGTATGAGTCAGGATCAGGGCGGGTTTCAGTATAGATAGACTTAACTCTTTGAGGCATTCAGAGATAGCATAGGTTTTACCATGACCTGCCGCAGCGATCACGCAACTCTTCGGTGAGTTTATGAATTCAGTCCACCTTGACATCTCTAAGAATCCAGCTAGTGATGTCATTGTATATGGACTTGAGGGTTGAATTCTGTGCCAATTCAGAAATCGATTCCGTCCATTTGATTCCAATTATCTCACCTCCAGGAATATCCTTGAACCATCGATATTTCTTCTCCCCTTTTTTATTGTTCTCCTTAGACTTCTGAGAAATACCGAGACGAATCTCGTCTCGTCTGGTTTCAGGAATTGAATCAACATCATCTGCATCTTTCAAAACGATGTCTTTGATTCTTATCTGTTGCCCACTATTGTTATCAAGAAGATAATAAAGTAAATCGGCTATTTGTTCCCATGGCAACTCCTTCATTATTTGCTGTTCTGTACAACATCCCTCATCCCACCGAAATAGTGGAATATTTTGGTTCTCAAGAATGGAAACTCTTTCGGGATACTTTTGTGGTAGGTCATCATTATCAGAAAAGACACTCACATCGTATCCCAACGACATAAAAATAGGTGCCCAATCAAGATTATTGGTTCCACCACAACAATTGACGGGGCAAATTCCTAATGAACTCAATGATCGTCCATATATTTGACGTATATGTTCACCAAATGCACGAATAATACCGTACTCCGTCTTGCCTTCACAACAAATAATCCTCTTAGCAAAGAATGTGTATGGAGCCGTTCTTAATAGCGATGACATCCCTTTATCACACATTCCCATTTGGGATGCACCTGCTTGGAGAATATAAACATTACTGTATTCGACTTCACACAACGATTCAGACGAATGCGTTGAAATGAAAACTTGTCCTTTCGGACTAGTTTTGAGCAATTTAACAATATTGACAACCCTGTCTGGTTCAAGGCCCTGCTCAATCTCATCAATGAGAATTATCCCACCATCTTCAACCAACGATAGTTGTATGGCAATCGAAAGTAGACGTTTCGCTCCTTTTCCGCGAAGGTGGAATGGTATATCCCCCTCATGTAGAGTAATGCTACTTTGGCTATAAACATTTTCTTTCAATTCCAAGAGAGCCTTCAAGTCACCAAGATCTAGGCCAAGAGAAGCTGCCGTATCTTTAATTCCTGAGAGAGATTGGTCGAACTCGGCAAAATTGTTTTTTTCTGCGACTTTCTCATTTGCATCTCTTGTGACATCCAGAAGCTTTTTGCCGACGGAGATACCTTCCGGCAAGGATTTAGTCAATAGAGAATAAAGCGGTGATCCTTTGCTGAGGGTGAATTGGCTATCTATATAATCAGATATATAGAAAGCCTTAAACCTCGCCCTGTCGGATTGCTTTATCTCGACGTCCTCGATTCCATTTCTGCCATTGGTTACATACCACTTTGGTTCCAAATTACTATCGACAACAAACTTGATGGTCAAGACATGAGAATCTGGTTCTCCATCTCCAACGTCATCTACGATTTGCCCGTCTTTTAGAAGTCTAAAATAAAGTCCGTATTTTTTTTCAGTTAACAATTCTTCAGGCACATCTTCCACAGTTACGATAATCTCTATTGGTTTGGTAATATCTTCGTTGTGGAAGTCTGCCGAGCTGATACTGGGATTCCAATATGGGCAAAGTGCCAAAGATATTGCTTTAAGCACGGTCGACTTGCCCGAATCGCATCGCCCAATCAAGACAATGAGATTATTCTCATCAAAAGTTTGCTCGAGATGCTCGATTCCACGGAAGTTGTTTATCGAAATAGAATGAACTGATGGCATAATAATCTAAGGTAGTTAAATCATTCTTTATGTATCTTAGATACGTTTTCTAGTTGGTGAATCCTATGTGTTAGGGTAATACACAAGAATCAAATTTAATTAATTGTTTATAATAATAAAGATATCCTCTAAATAATTATTCACTATCCTTTCTAAATCATCCATGGCCAATACAACGTTATAGTCACCGAACTCAAGGGCATGGGACACGTGATACTTGTCGGATCTTAAGCGCAGTGGACATGCTCTTGGCTTTGGGCGTTTTGGCCTTCACTTCCTCGGGGACGCATTCGCCCTTGTAGTTGATCAGGAAGTCAAGCTCTATACTGGATTCCTTCCGATAGTAATACATAGAAGCTATTCTCTTATTAATTCTTCTTTTAGTCTAAAAGCATCTGGGTCTATTGTCATTTGGAATATTTTAATAGCAGGATTGCACTTGCGAGCTTCCGCAATTATCCTCTCGCGTTTCTCCGGCTCTGTTTTGATACCCAAATACAGTGAATCAAAGCACTCGCCTCCTAGATGCGGGTAAGCACGCACTTCTTTCCAGTCAATAACCTCTCTTTTACGTTTGGGCTTATAGGGCAATGCCATGGGGGCATAAAAAGGATGCTGTGATCTGCCGGCCGGAGTCGGGTCCAAAAGTAACAATCTCACCTCCTGCTCGTGTTCCCATGCTTTTGCCTTAGTGGACAATTGGTAGCTGAAAAAGTCTTTGGCGTCACGGAAATAATCGGGTTTGTCGATCACATCCCGATATTGGACCTCCATTTCCATTGCACCGTAGATGCCGCAAAGGATTCTTGAGAGGTACTTATTAACTTTTTCCATATCCAGGCCAACACATACACCCTTGTGATTTCCATAGTAGCTCCACATCAGCAGGGAGTCATGAATCTTAGAAAGGCTGCAAATCCACGCGCTATTCCGTAAATTCTCCGTATCCGTTTTCCCTTTTTCAACCATGAAGTCTTTCGGTGGCCAATTGTATGGATACTCAGGTGCGTGAGAAAAGTCGAAAAGGGCAGGATGACAATCGAAAGGGTCGTTTAAGCGCGTGGCATTAGTGAACTGCAGATTGCTATTTTGTAGCATCATCAATCCGCCATTTACGTAAAGATACTTGTATAATTTGATATTTCCTGTCATATATTACAGTTGCCTTCTATTATTGCTGAGCGGTTCGATGGATCGAGTATAGATAAAACCATTATCAATGATCTAAATCTAGCGCGATGCCTTCTCTATCTCTTTAATTTGTAGTTGTATTGTTGGAGATAGCATCCCTTTCTACTCTCCCTCATCTATCTCTTTTGGTTAGCACAGCCTGTTTTTCAGTCCTCATATTTTGGATAAGTTTGCTCATTCTAATATGTTTCATCCATCATATACTCATAATGGGCGGCGCCTATATCTTTAAACAAAGCTTTGAAAGCACTAAATATTACCGCAGGTTCTTGTTTGACGATACTATCGTAGTAAACATCATCAAGAGCCGCAATCCCGTGACTATCGTCGTTGATAAACGAGATAAACGCTGATTCCACAATGTATTCCGGTGATCCTTCCTTAAAAGACTCGAGTGCCGTCCAAGTTATAGTTGTCCCTTTATTCTTCATTCCTACAAAATCCAAGTAAGTATCTATTACTCTGCGCATCGTATTAGCAAGCATCACATTTTGGCTTTTATCAACACCAAGAGTGGCTTTTGCAGATTTAAGATTCTCCCACATCATACTATAATCATTCTTGATTCTACAATCATGGCCACTATATGAAACCGAGGAAGTTGAATTAGTCTTTTCTATTATATGATGATACCAACTCTTGTTTATAGGTCTTCGGTCAAAAGAGACTTCTTTATAGAAATAGAAATTATGTGTAAAAATGAAAATTTGTTCAATATTGGGATTTAAGAACTCTTGCCTATCTAGTTTATTAGAATCTCCTTTATATCTTGCCAATTGGTGTATTAATGTCGTGATGACAAACATAATCTTGCTATCAAGGCTGGAAACAGGATCATCTATCACAATTATCTTCTTCTTAGAACTAAAAGTCAAGTCATCTGTACCGAGGCAGAGTTGGTAGAAATAGAGAAATGAGATGAATGTCTTCTCACCTTCACTTAGCGATTTATATACGTTAGTTGCTGAAGAGCCTTTCCTCTTCAGATAATAGGTCTGAGCCGTAGCACCTGCTATCATCTTTTCCTGTATCTCAAAACTATCAAAGCCTACATTCTTGAGTATCTTCTTTATATTGTTTACGGCATCAGCGGTATTGACTGTATGTTTTCGGTATTCATCAATTATACCTAACTGGAAGCTGATATTATCTTGCAACGAAGTTTGTGTAAATGCATTTTTGGACAAAACATCATCGCTTTTCTCTTTCCAACAATCATATTTCTCTATTGAAGGTCGGCAATCTTCTGCAATGTAGATTTGAACATCTCTCAGCCACGCATTCTGTAAGTTTGACAGATTAGTGAAGTCTGTATTGTTAGCAGTAATCAATTCTTTAATCTCAACAAGTCTATCCAGAAAAGCAGATAATGAAGTAATGCTCTTTCTTTCATTGGGCTTGCTTTTCTTGTCATTGATAGTTTGTGCAAATGCATCTTTAAGTGTCTGCAATTCACTGATTAGAGATGATACTATATTCTGGGGATTAAAGAGTTTTACGACTTCATTCATGACTCTAATTAGGGATTCTAAGCCACGGTAATATACTTCAGCCTTGCTATGTAGGTCGTCTAATTTTGCTTTATAGGTTTTGTCAAAGAACTGCTCAAACTTTCGTTTAAGCGCATCTTTGTCTTCAAATGGCCTTTGGCAGAAAGGACATACCTCGCCTGACTGTTCCATATATGAAAGACCTTGCTCTACCCATGAAGACATTTGCAAACTGTCAATTAATTCAGCTATATCAACATCCTTATTACCAACAATTACTTCATCTAACAAAGCAGAAATAGCTGTTTCTTGCATTATCAGAGCATTAATTGCATCTGTATCAATATTGTATGGTATATTTCGCAAGCCATTTGCATAAACGCGATTATACTCCTGCAACAGATCAGGTAATTGCTTTGAAGGTTCCGTATGAGAAAGAAAGGTACGAATATGAGTCAGAAAATTCTTTTTACTTCCACCGTATGGTATTGAGGCATTACGACAAGAAGAAAATTGTGTTCGTTTACCAAACACATATTCTTCGAGTTCTTTTAGCTTTCTATCCTGCTTTGTTTTTAGGTCAGTCTCTCTGTTTTTTGAACCAGTTAGACACCGCTGTAAATCGGTCACCCTCGAGTTTGCTTCATTGATGAGACCGTCAATAACCGAATTAGTTTTATTCAAGGAAAAGATTCCTTTCTGCTCATCCTTGGTAATAAAATTATCCTTTCGGAATTCCTCATTGTAAACCAAAATGCATTCAGTGGCAGCATTATAACCCGTCTGACTGCAATCCACAAAATCTGCATTTTGATTTTCAACTGGCAAAGTAATATCATGGAGAAACCTTGCAATAGTGGACTTTCCACTACCATTATAGCCAAAAAAGAAATTTATCCTTTTACTCGTATCTATGCTCACGCCTGTGGCATCATACGAAGCTACATTCTTCATTGAAATATTTGTAATCATAATTGAATTATCCTCCTCTGTTTAAACGTCCTGATTCACATGCATATGCTCCTCACTCAATACTAACAACCTCACAAGCCGCTCCTTTCTAATATCTTTCAAGAGCCTCGCTGCATATAGCATCATTTTGGTCACTATCATTCAAAAACACTGCAACGATTTATTTTACTAGATCAACTCAATTAACGTTTCACGAACGCTCTTCCACGCAGAACTCGGATCATAAGAAATCCCTGGTCGGAGCAACTTGACGGTATCCCCAGTGAATTCCGGATCTGCTAACTTCTCTTCCATATTGGCAACAAACTGTTTATATGTCGGGGGTGTTTCCACCACGAAACCTATATATCGTTTATAGCATTGGACAATCTCTTTTGGATTCACTTCAGCATTCTGAAGGGCATACGCTAGGTCGAAAAGGTCGCGTCCCTTTTTGCGCTGATAAAGCGCACGCATCTTAGTCCCAAGCAGTTCTTCAAGTTTATATGTAGTGAGATTGCATGAACCAGAAGCCCAGAGGCTCTCATAAGAAAATGGGATTCTAACCAAGCCCAATTCATTGAAATGCTCATAGCAGTTAATCTCAACTTTAAGACGAATCTGAACAACAGGAGGGACTTCAGACTGAATCCGGAAAAGCATCGTATTGTTGAAGCGTTTGGGTTTGATGACCTTGTCAGGAAGGTAATTGAGCACCTCCCCTAACCTGAAAAGGATAGGCTTGATAGGACCAGGATTAATCTGGACCAGGTCAATGTCCTCAGAATACCTTGGCTGGGGAGCAAGATAGAGTTTATGAAGAGCCGTGCCTCCGCGGAAAGCCAATTCTGATGCGAGAAAATCATCCGAGAATATGTCGGTCAGGGCTCGTGTAATAATGAGGTCTTGCTCAACATTTGCAATATCTTCCCAAGGAACCTGTTTGTTCCAATGTGTGATGGCTGATCGAGGAATCATAGGTCATCTATTTCGATTTCAGTATTGACAATGATATTCCAGCGCTTATTCAGGATTGCTCCGTCAACATCCTTTCGGGTTGAGAGCCTGAATCGGTTAAGCTTGGGAGAAACTATCTTCAACTCATGGTAAAGATCATCAGCCTGTGATTGATTCATTAGGACATTCTCCATAATGTAGCCGAGCCGTTGAACTGTTGCTATGGTTGATGGCACCAGCAGTCCCCTCTCTGCTGCTCCAATCCAAACTGTTTGCTCGGATAATTCTTCGATTACAGTTGCTGCCCGAGAAAGACCACCAACGTGTTGCTCATATTGGACAAGATCAAGAGCCGTGAGTTCCGGGCCAGAGAACTTGATAGTTCCAGTCTCGGAATTAACATCCTTCAGAAAGCTGTCAGGGATAGATGAGCGATAATTCCAATCCAAGCTGGACAACCGCGACATTCTGATCCGGGGAAGAACTGTCATGACGGAGAACTCCTGAGGGCGTTGATGGGCCGCGCCTAATAACTCCGCAGCATTAAGCAAGCAGATATAATAAGGCCGCCGAAGATAGTCCATTAATTGGTCTATGTAATAAACAGGGGGAACAACACCCTTCGCTGCATAGTGTGGAGGAATGACGACATAGAAACCCTTAAAAGGTTGTGATATTACTTCACTCTTGCGTAGACGGTATAATCCATTCCGAATATGCTGTGAAGTAAGAGAAGGGAATGCGTTTGTTACCTCCTCAAATGAGAATGACGGCCGACCGTCAATTTCCCGATTATGTACCCATTCTCGAATACTCATTGTCTTAGTTTTATCACAAAGGTAATCATTTTTTGATTACTTTGTATAGAAAAATAAGAAAATATCGGGACGTTTAAATAAGAAAAAGGATAACTGATGATTCATGAATACTGCTAGATAGACTCCCCCGATTCCCCTACTCGGCCGATAATTATTCACCCATTTGTCTGGTTTAAGTAAATTCATTTGAGGATTGAAGTCATAGAACATTGACTAACACGACATCTCTTTATACTCAACTATACTCCTTTACGTTCAAGTATAACAAAAATGTCAAATAATTACTGGTTTTGACGGAATTGTTTCCGAAGATCTCACCTGAGAAAAACAAAGTCCGTTTTTGTACCGATTACGTGGAAGTTATTACCGTAGAATTTGAACCACATTTGAACCACGTTCTATCTATCTAATTGATAATCAATATATTTAAAATACTGCATCGGGGAGTAATACTAGCCCTTGAAACAGAAATATCCTCTCCAGCCACGTACGGAATAGTAAGAGTCGGCGCCATTGTGGAATGTAAATACGGTGTCGTAGCGACGCTCGCAAAACAATGCTCCGCCAAGGCTACGAATTGTTGAGG
>JAEEHQ010000006.1 GCA_016280915.1 Bacteroidales bacterium | reverse complement strand
TTGCCACACGGGGCGGACGGGGCAGTCTGGCCTTCGACGGTACGGAATTCTATACTGCCGACGTCGTTCCCTGCCCTGTGGTGGATACCCTCGGTGCGGGAGACAGCTACATTGCCGGCTTCCTGGCTGCCTGGCTTTCGCGTCAGCCCGTCCCGATCTGCATGACCGCCGGTGCGAAAAATGCCGCCGTAACCATCGGATACACCGGAGCGTGGAAATGAAATCTTCTACCGGCAAATTCAAATAAGCGTCCTTTTCAGCATTTTGGCGTATGACAAAGCTGCGTATGTGCTGGCAGATGCCGCCGGTACCGTGGAAAGAGCAAAACCTCGACCGCCAGATCGCGGCCTTTGTTGCGATGGGGGCTGAGGAGCGAGAAATCATAACGGACAAGGAAAGCGGAAAGAGCCTGGACCGGTCTGGCTACCAGGCACCGAAAAACGTGATCCTCCGAAAAGGAGACACGCTGGCGGTCAAATCTCTTGACCGTCTGAGCCGGAACAAGACCGACATCCGCAACGAATTACAATTCTTCAAAGATCAGGGGATACGCCTGAAAGTGATTGACCTTCCGACAACCATGATGGATTTGCCGGAAGGTCAATCTTGGGTTTTCGAGATGGTGAACAATATCCTGATTGAGGTGATGGGAACCATTGCTGAGCAGAAGCGGCTGACCATCAAGCAGCGCCAGGCCGAGGGCATTGCGGCAGCCAAAGCCAAAGGGAAGAGATTCGGCCGCCCTGCTATCATCACCCCGGAGAATTGGCGGGAAGTGTACGCATCTTGGAAGGGCGGGGAGATTACAGCAAAAACCGCTTTGGGATTGACCCATTTGAAACGGACCAGTTTCTATAAGCTCGTAAGGCTGACAGAGCAGAATAGCAGCGGATTTTCTGACTGTCCGTAAAGGTAGACTTTTGCAACCAGAGCATTATAACCCATTATTTGCGTTCGTAAAACTCCGTTTATAGATAGCGAACATGTCCATAATTGCGGAGGCTTTTACGGGCAAAACAGGCAAAAACGGCTCCTGCTTATTTTCGCTTTGCAATCCTACAATTTTTCGCTCAGTGTCAAAATGCGCAAAGCATGAAGTATGCCAGCGGGAGTGATGTAAACATGAGTGTGAAAACCGAAACCAATGCAATTTCTACCAGACGGTCCTGCTTTTACGCCTTGCTGATCTGTCCGTAACACATGAAATGCATGACGATCACGCTGAACGGCATGCATAGTGGAAGGATCCTCAGCCCCCACACGGTCATCATAAATACCGGCTGCGAAGGATCCTGATAAAACAGCCGCGTCATAGGCACCGCCAGTGCAATCAGAACGGCACTGATGGCACACTGAATCGGGAGAAAGCGGTAAAACATATTCCGCATGATGTCGGTAAGCGTCTGCGGGTCCTCTTCTCCGACACTGACACTGATTATGATTCTGGAAACCGCGAGCATGCCGACAGGTACCGCCCAGAATATGCCCAGCAGATTATTAGCCGTTGCGAATGCCGAAATCCCTGCGCTCCCGACAAAAACGCCGAGCAGATGGTTTACCGCAAGGCCCCGCAATGTCTGATATATATTCGAAGCCGCCCCTGGGAAACCAATCCGGATAACCTGGAAGCCTTCTTTCCAACGCATATTCCTGGTACTGAAATGCAAATGCGATCTCCCCGTAAAAAAAACTGTGCCTGCACGCCCAGGAAAACCCACATGCCGATGGAGGAAGCCAGTGCCAGCCCGAATGCTTCCAGATGCAGCACCTGCACAAACACGAAATTCAGGACCAGATTTGTCAGAATGTATACCAGGCTGGCTATGGAAGTCCTTTTCCCCCTGTTTTCCAGTGACAGGAATGCCGTCAGCTGACTGGACAGCACAAATGGGATAACACCGATCGACTGCCCGATCAAGTACCGGTTGAGCAGAGGCCTGACTGCCTCGTCCCTCGTCAGAAACCCGGTTAGATCCAGCGCCCCCATCACCAGGAATAAAATGGTAAACAGGATTGCCAGCAGCATGGACAGCAGCAGATCGAGAGAAAAAGCATTCTGGAGTTTTTCCTGCTGGTTCTGCCCTATGTACTTTCCGCACAGGATCGATGCGCCGCCCACCAGCATTGTGCTGAGTGCTGCGAGCAGCATGTTGAGCGGAGCATACAGCCCCACCGCGCTCATCGCGTGCATGCCCACATAATTGCTGGCAAAGAAACTGGAAATAATCCCGTTTACTGCTCCCACCACCGCCAGCAGAATCTGAAACGGCAGCAAACGGAACAATAATTTTGTTGTGATTTCGGAGTATTCAGAAGACTTCAAATTTTACCTGCCTTTTCCTTGCCGCATGGATTCGTCTGAGGGACAGCCCCCCGAGATCACTATGAGATAATACTATATGATGCTTTGCTTCCCATAGCTTGGACAATAAACATACCGTCTCACGTGTCTTCGTTTGCGTGGACATATCGACAAACTGGGATTTATAACTCATATCCTGCGCATTTCAAACGCGAAAAGCGCATCACCCGGAAAACGATACGCATCGTCACATATATAGCCGCGAAGCCAGAGATTACCGTCTATATTTCGAAGATACAGTCCCTTGGGAAAAGCATCATCCTGTTCAATGATTTCAGATAGCACTGTGACTGCCTGATCCGGTGAACTGTGTGTTCCGGTAAGAGTGGAGTTCCGGCTCTGTGGCTGATCTGTCCATACCAAACGAAGAAACAAACCGGTGCTTACGGCACATGCTTTCAAACCTGTTTTCGAAATATGCGTGAAAATATCACGTAAGGTTGCTCCGTTTTCAAGACCTATTTCCTGCAGGGATGCTATCGTAACGGTTGTTTCTCTTGAACATCCAGTCGAAAAACGTGGATGGGCAAAGAACTCCTCAGCATAATGATTGATTAAGATACCGTGCTCCTTCAGCACATCGGAAATCTGTTCTGACGGGATAGGTTCTATTTTCAAAACGATTTTTCTCATGCAGTGCTGCCCTCCGCAAACTCCGATTCGTTAAGTTCATTATACTTTATTTGACCCGGTTATCATGGAGCCATGGAAAAGAACAAGCTTACGACAAGTACTGCGGAGGAT
>JAEEHQ010000001.1 GCA_016280915.1 Bacteroidales bacterium | reverse complement strand
TTCAATCGATTTTGTTCTTATTTCGAGCAGATTTCCGTGCGGAAGGAGGGAGCAATGCGGTGCATTGTAACCGACTGACAATCGGAAAGATGCCGAAATAAGGGCAAAAGCGCTGAAAAATTTAAGTACACTCATATTAATATTTGTTCTTAAATGTGGAATTTATAGAACCCACCTTAATGTGTTAGTCCTTGTTGCGTCAAAGATTAACGAGTTTCTGAAAACAGAGAAGCAAGGTCTGGACCTTGCTTCTTCTGTATTCAACCCATTATCGCTTGTCCTTCACTCCGTACTTGATCCACTCGTACTGCGGGTAGCGGCCTTTGACGGCCGTGCGCATGCTAAGCATCTGTGCCTTGAGGTCGGCAATCAACTCCAAGTTCTCATGTGCTTTGAGCGAGGCCTGCCGACGCAGTTTATCCACCTCGGCATCCCTTTGTCGTAAATCTTTTGCCGACTCTTCCAGTCGGTTGATGGCATCGGTGGTGATGCCGATTTCCTGCGCTTCTTTGAGATGTTTTCGCAGACCGGCAACGAGCACATCTGCCTTTTCAATTTCGTTTAAATTTGTTACTGACATAATATTTTATTTTTTAGTGGTTAATTGTTTTATTTGTCCATCGCTGCAATTTCGTTCTCGCGGATAATCACGTCGGCAATAGCGTCTGACTCATCTAACGGTTTGACTGTCTTGTCGCTGTTCAGCTCATTACGCTCTGCTATGTTGCCAGCGAAAAGCCGCCGTATGACAAATCGCACAAAAGGTTGAACAAAAAACATCTGCGAGAAATAGGCAAACGGCAGGTTATAGCATATCAAACGGAACCAACGGCACAAGAAGTCAACGACATCAAATCCCTTATAGTAAGGATAATAAAATAGGTCGGCCAACAAACTCATCGACGGACACATCAGGCAGACGGTGGCCGTGATGATGGCCGACTCGAATATCATCGGGTGATTGCGTCGCGGATCAAACTTGCGGCTGGCCAATCGGAACGCCAGGGGACTTCCCATCGTCACGGCAAGTACAAAAGCAAAAGCCGTCTCAATAATAATCATCAACCATACAGGAAGATAATCGCCAAACATATAAACACCACCCTGACAATCGAGAGCCCGCCAAACCGAACCCGTGCCAGTTGCCTGCATCAAGCTGTCGCCCTCAATGACATACAGGCTATAAAGAACAAACGCATGAACAGTAATGAACACTGTGATTAAAGCATATACTAAATGCTGAATTTGATTCCGTGAAACGTACTTTTTAGCTTTTACCATATCTGTTTTTTTAGTTTATTTTTTTGTGTTTTTTTCTCATTTCGTCCATTTGTATGTTTTGGAGCAACAAAATTGAAAACCAATAATATATGCTTCATAAATTATTACTTATCGAACCTATGCAAAAATAACTTTTTTTCCTGATTGGGTAAAAAATATTTTTCGTATCTTTGTATACGAAAAACAGGATATGCACATATAGTCAACCCCCTGTTTTTCCGCTTGGTAGAGCGGACAACTCCACATGGTTTTAATAACAAAATTACAACAAGACATGAAACAAAACATGCGGGGATTCTATTCCACAATGAAGAAAACAATGATTTGGGCAATATGCCTGTTGTGCCTTACCGCCTGTGCTCAAAGAAACGACGGTGATAAGAGATTTGACGACAAGAACCCACGCTTTGGAAGTGGCGACATGAAGAACTCCAAAGCGGATGATTCTACATTCGTTGCCTTGAAGAACGAGACTTTGGGGAAGTTCCGGCAGTTCACCTTCGAGGATGCAGCAACTGGCAAGACCATGCAATACAATCTTCTTATCCCAGTTGGGTATGATGGGAATACAAGCTATCCACTGGTGCTTTTCATGGCCGATGCAAGCACCGTGGGGAAAGACGTGACTGCCCCACTCACCCAGGGCTACGGGGCTCTTGAGTTTGCTTCTGACCGCGACCAGCGGAAGCATCCCTCTTTTGTGTTGGTTCCGCAATATACCGGCTGGGCTGTGCAGGATGACTGGAGCACCTCCGACGAGGTAGAGATGACCATCCGTCTGTTGCAATATGTATGCAAAGAGTACAAGGTTGATCCCAGACGACTTTACACAACCGGCCAATCAATGGGCGGCATGATGTCCTTCTATTTCAACATCGCCCATCCCGACCTATTCGCCGCTTCGTTGTTTGTCAGCAGCCAGTGGGACACATCGAAGATGAAAGACTTTGACAAGCGCAAGTTCTTCTACATCGTGGCTGGCGGTGACGCGAAGGCATCGGGTGGCATGAGAGAACTGACTGAGGTGTTGAAAAAACAAAACGCCCATATCGACTCTGCCTCATGGAGCGCCAAGTTGCCCCCAGCAGAGCAGGAACGTCTGGCAGAAGCTTTGATAGCCAAGGGAGGCAACATCAATTTTATTTGTTTCGAGAAAGGTTCGGTACTCCCTGAATCCGGACAGGGCATGGAACACATGGCATCTTTCGACTTTGGGTACAAGATTGCTGCCGTCCGTGACTGGCTGTTTGAGCAAAGCAAATAATCACCCCCCTCTGCCACACCTCCGATGACACAATATTTCTTGAATCTCAGCGTTAAAGTAAAGAGATTAAAAAACGATAAATATGATACGGTTGAATTGTTTTTTCCAAGCCAATGACGGCGAGCAGTACAAGACCGCCCTGCAGGCGGCTATAGCCCTTACCGAACACTCGCAGCACCATGAGGGGTGCATCGCCTACGATGTATTCCAGAGCGCCACGCGTCCGGATGTATTTATGATTAGCGAGACATGGCAAGACGCCGCTTCGCTCGACAAGCACGCTGCCACGCCGGAGTTCAAGAAATACTCGCCCATGATGCGTCAATGCGGCCAAATGAAAGTAGAAAAATTCAACATGGACTGACCATCAAACCGCATGAAACGCACGATGAACTTGATAGTCGCCATGATGCTTTTCTTTGCTACGGCTTGCTCACCTGAAGACAAACCCCTCACACCCTCAACTACAACCGTAGGTGACATAACGCTCACCATTGGCGACCGAACTTTCACAGCCACGATGGAGCAGAACAGCACCGCCGAAGCCTTCCGGGCCCTGCTGCCCTTAACGTTGGAAATGCAGGAACTGAACGGCAACGAGAAATACCACTACCTTTCCCAGTCGCTCCCCACCAACCACACTAAAGTAGGCACCATCCACGCTGGCGACATTATGCTCTACGGTGACAACTGCGTGGTTGTCTTCTACGAGACCTTCACAACCTCCTACCAATACACCCCTATCGGACACATCACCAGTCCCGAAGGCCTTAAAGAAGCCCTCGGAAGCAGAACGTCTAAGGTTATTTTCACGTCGCAATAAAAACAATATGGAATACACCCCACAAGAACAACTCTTGTTAGAGCGCATTCAGGGCATGGACGAGCACGAGCTTGCCATTGGCATTGTGCCCATCTGCGACGTGTTGGGCATCCTCGGCTCGCGCTGGAAAGTGGAAATCCTCACCGGTGTGGCGCGAGGACACTACCGTTTCTCGGAATTGAAGTCTTTTCTCTACAATATTTCGGAGAAGATGCTGGCCAGCGGACTGCGAGAGCTGACCGACTTGCAACTCATCGAACGCACCGTCCGCTTTGGCTACACCAACCGCGCCGAGTACCGCATCACGCGCCAGGGGCTGCGTCTGTTCAACGTCATCTTCGCCATGCAGGAGTGGGGCGAAGACTACCGCAAGGAAGTTCTCGGCATCGTGAATCGCTCACCAAACGGTGAGTGATGGCTTTCGTGTCTGAAAACAGTCGTATTTTTGCAGCCGTAAACAATCAAATAATCACAAGCAATGAAACACATCAAACTACTGGCCACCAGCATCGTTATGACAACTCTGGCTTTTGCCGGATGCAGCAACGGGAATCAACAAAAAGCAGATAATAATATGAAACAACAACTCGTTTTGACTCAAGAGTGGGACAAGGTGTTCCCGCTGAGCGAGAAAGTGAACCACCGCAAGGTGACGTTCGAGACACAGTATGGGCTGACGTTGGCCGCCGACCTTTACACTCCAAAGGATGCACAGGGCAAGCTGGCAGCCATCGCCGTGAGCGGTCCTTTCGGTGCCGTCAAGGAGCAGAGCAGCGGCCTCTATGCCATGCGGATGGCTGAACGCGGTTTCGTGGCGCTGGCTTTCGACCCGTCCTATACTGGCGAGAGCAGCGGAGAACCCCGCCGCACCGCCTCGCCCGACATCAACACCGAGGACTTTATGGCCGCCGTCGACTACCTCTCCAAACTGGAGAATGCCGACCCCGAACGCATCGGCATCATCGGCATCTGTGGATGGGGTGGCATCGCACTCAATGCTGCCGCTGCCGACACCCGTATCAAGGCTACCGTCGCCTCCACTATGTACGATATGAGCCGTATCAGCGGCAATGGCTACTACGACAGTGATGACAAAGAGGAGTCGCGCCACGCTGCACGTGAGGCAATGGGCAAACAGCGTCTCGCCGACCCCATGGCGATGGCTGGCGGAGTTGTTGACCCGCTGCCAGAGGATGCCCCGCAGTTCGTCAAAGACTATCATGCCTATTACAAGACCCCGCGCGGCTACCACCCCCGCAGCGGCAACAGCAACGACGGCTGGCGCACCATCGGCACCCAGGCCTACGCCAATGCCCGCTTCCTCTACTACATCAACGAGATTCGCTCTGCCGTACTTGTGATGCACGGCGCCGAGGCCCACTCGCGCTACTTTGGCGAGGCCGCCTTCCACTACATGGTAGACGGAAAGGCCGAAGGCTACAACTTCGTCGGCAAACCCAATCCCAATCCCGACAATAAGCAGCTGCTTATCATCCCCGGTGCCACCCACTGCGACCTCTACGACGGCGGTGAAGGCAACTACATTCCATGGGACTCGCTGGCAGAGTTCTTCAGCAAAAACCTTTAGCTTGAGGCATGAAAACTGAGATAATTCCCCAAGACGGCATCCGGGCGGAAGCATTCCGCCTCTGGATGTCATCACCCATGCCGATGGTCACATTTGTAAAGACACTTGATGTGGGCCACATTGTCCGAACCAGCAAGCGAACTGGCATCAAGTTCAATGCATTAATGTGCTGGTGCATTGGCACAGCCGCCAAAGGCATCGAGGAATTTTTTATTCTACCTGAGCATGGTAAGCTGTTCCAATACGACAAACTTGCCATCAATGTCATCGTGAAAAATAGCAAAGGGGGTATCAACTCTTGCGACATACCCTATTCTGATAACCTACAGCAGTTCGCCAATGATTATCAAGAACTGACTGCTGCGAGTACCAATGAGTGCAAGAGTTCATTCCATGAGGAATGCATGGTTATTGGCACCTCAGCCATGAAACAGACCGAGCTCGATTGTGTTGTCAACCAATATACGGACCAGTTTAGTAATCCAATGGTGATGTGGGGGAAGTATCGCAAAGGACTGTTACGAACAACGCTCCCAGTGTCATTCCAGTTCCATCATGTTCAAATGGATGGTGGCCACGCAGCAATATTTCTTGATGAACTTCAAAAGGCAATAAAGACGTTATGACCTGTTTCATTTTTGCCGACTTCATCTCAGTTGCGGCAGATTTGCAATCTGACACAAAATATTATAAGGCAATTTCTAAAAATTCTCTTTTGAGAGCGTTGATTTCCCCGCTTTCGCGATGCTCAGCTATCGAAAGTCCACAGGACTTTCTTCACTCCGGGACGCTGTTTCTATGTTGATTATTATCCCCACATAAAAGAGGTTGCTCCCATTCGGTCGCGACCCCTTACAAAAGAGGTTGCTCCCATTCGGTCGCGACCCCTTTTATGCGGGGTTTCTTCGAGACGTTGCTACATCTCGGCATAGAAAGTGGAACTTTCTATGCGCTCGGAAAAAACGTTGCTCCCATCCGGTCGCGACGTCGACTTCCGCAACGTTACTGAGAGTGTGCCTCTTCGAGGCAATTAGTAGAAGTCCCCATGAATTAACCATGAATGGCTGGCGCGGAGTTTGATGTCTCGCAGAAATTGCTGAAAACGCAGATTTTACTATCGATAACTTACAAATCTTTCGACCGATCATGATTGCAAATCCAGTCCAACGGTGATAGGTAAGGGGGTCTCATGCCTTGTGTTGTCTTGGATATAACATGGGAGGAACTTGGGCAGAACTTGTTGTTTGAGAATGTAATTAGCGAGAAGTTAGCAAGTAGATAGTGAGAAGATGGTGAGGATGAGATGGAACTTGGGTAGAGGTGGGGATTTTCGTGAAATCTGTAGTTTGCTGAGTGGGCCCCAAAGGGCGATTTGGAGGATGGGTGGTCAGGCTATGGATAGATTTGGGTGAGGGGGGCTATTGGAGGAACTTTTTGATCAGCTGGTTTTTGGTTGGGGTGTAGGGCAGGTAGCGCAGGGCAGGGTCGAGCCATAAGCCACGTTTGACGATGGCTTTTTGATGGGTGAAGGTGAGGAAGGAGTTTTTGCCATGGTAGGCACCCATGCCGGAATTGCCTACACCGCCAAAGGGTAGGTTGTGGGCGGCCAGGTGTGAGATAGTGTCGTTCACACAGCCACCGCCAAACTGAAGTTCGGTCATGAATTTCCGCTCCACTTTGGAATTCTGGGTGAAGAGGTAAAGTGCCAAGGGGTGCGGACGCGACTGCACGAAACGGAAGGCTTCGTTGGTGTTGTTGACCACGAGGATGGGGAGCAGTGGACCGAAGATTTCTTCCTGCATGATGGGGTCGTCGGCCGACACGTTGTCCAGGACGGTGGGCGCAATGCGGAGTGCTTCGGGTTGGCTTTCGCCTCCCACCACGACTTTGGCGGAATTGATGAGGCGGCAGAGGCGGTCGAAATGGCGGCGGTTGATGATTTTGCCGTAGTCGGGATTGTCCAAGGGGTGTTCGCCGTAGAGGTTTCGGATTTCTTCTTTCAGCATCTGGAGGAACTCCTGATGCACCTCTTTTTGACAGAGAACATAGTCGGGGGCCACACAGGTTTGTCCGGCATTAAGGTACTTGCCGAAGACGATGCGGCGGGCGCTTAGTCGCAGGTTGGCATCGGCGGTGACGATGGCGGGCGACTTGCCACCCAACTCCAAGGTGACAGGCGTTAGGTGTTTGGAGGCTTTCTCCATCACAATCTTGCCCACCTGAACACCTCCGGTATAGAAGATATAGTCGAAATCCAGTTCAAGTAGGGCTTGGCTCTCCTCGATGCCACCGTTGACCACGCTGACATATTCGGGCGGGAAAGTCTCGGCAATGAGGGTGGTGAGGACTGTGGCGGTGGCAGGAGAAAGCTCGGAGGGTTTTAACACGCAGCAATTGCCGGCAGCCAAAGCGCCTACCAAGGGCGAGATGGTGAGAAGAAAAGGATAGTTCCACGGAGCCATGATGAGCACGACACCATAGGGGTTGCTGATGATTTGGCTATGGGCAGGGAAGTTGGCCAGCGGGGTGCGGCGGTAGTGTGGCTTCATCCATCGCTTGAGGTGGCGACGAACATAGCTGATGTCGCTGAGGGCAAGTCCCACCTCGCACATGTAGGCCTCGGTGGCCGACTTGCCGAGGTCGCTCTGGAGGGCTTGGAGTAGTTGGGGTTCGTGCTGCCGGATGGCATGATGAAGGCGGTTGAGCGCGTCGATGCGTTTCTGGTAGGGCAGGGTGGCACCGGACTGGAAGAAGGAACGCTGGAGGAGGAGTGGTTGGGACATGGCTTGGGATGTATGGGTGTTTTTTTATTTTCCGATGCAGAAGCGGTGGAAGATGGAGCCGAGGATTTCGTTGGAGGTGACTTGGCCGGTGATGGTGCCCAGGTGGTAGAGGGCATCGCGAAGGTCGATGATGACCAGGTCGGCGGGGAGGCCATGGGTGAGTCCTTGGCGGACCAGGTGGGTGGCGGAGAGCATTTTCTGGAGGGCTTGGTAGTGGCGGAGGTTGGAGAGGATGGGTTGGCCCGTGGTGGGGGCCGTGTAGGGGTTGGAAAGGAGCTGGCGGAGACGGTCGAGACCGGTGCCCGTTTTGGCGGAGAGGGGGATGACCGCCTGGGAAGGCAGCTGGGATTGGAAGGCGGGGTCGGCATCGATTTTGTTGAGCAGGAGTATCAACCGTTTGCCAGTGAGGTCCACTTGGGCCTTGAGGTCGGCAATTTCTTGTTGGAGTGAGGCGAGGTGGGCGGTATCGGTTAGGTAGAGGACTATCTGGGCTTGGGCGATGGCGCGGTAGCTGCGCTCGATGCCGAGGGACTCAATGGTGTCGGGGCTGTGGCGGAGGCCGGCGGTGTCGATGAAACGGAAGGTGATGCCCCCCAGAGTGAGGGTGTCCTCGATGGTGTCGCGCGTGGTGCCGGCGATGTTGCTGACGATGGCGCGTTCTTCGCCTACCAAGGCGTTGAGTAGGGTAGACTTGCCCACGTTGGGACGGCCGACAATGGCCACGGGGACTCCGTTTTTGATGGCGTTGCCTAATGAAAAGCTCTCCAGCAGCTGCTGCGCAATGCCCTCCACGGTATCCAGGAGCTGGAGGAGCTGGCTGCGGGAGGCAAACTCAACGTCCTCCTGGCTGAAGTCGAGTTCGAGCTCCAGCAGGGAGGCCAATTGGACAAACTGGTCGCGCAGCTGGCTAAGCTGTTGGGCGTAGCCTCCCCGCAGCTGGCTGATGGCCAGCTGGTGGCTGCCCGCATTGGTGGAATCGATTAGGTCGGCCACGGCTTCGGCTTGCGAGAGGTTGAGTTTGCCGTTGAGGAAGGCGCGGCGGGTGTATTCGCCGGGCTCGGCCAGCCGCGCCCCGCTGTCGATGAGCGACTGGAGGATGGCTTGCTGGACGTAGAGGGAGCCGTGGCAGGAGATTTCCACCATGTCTTCGCCTGTGTAGGAATGGGGCGCACGATAGCAGGTGACCACCACTTCGTCCAACACGGTGTTGCCGTTGCGGAAAAGGGCGTAGGAGGCGGAGGGGTGTGGGCCTGGGCAGGGGGTGAGCCTGAGGTGTTGGGAGGCAATGGTGTGGGCTTCGGGGCCGGAGAGCCTGAGCAGGGCAATACCTCCGATGCCGGGAGGGGTGGCGATGGCGGCTATGGTGGACATGGCGGCAGGGTGGGCTATTGGGCGTTTTGCTGTTGTTTTAAAGTGTCGGTTGGGGGTGTGCTGGGGTCGTCCTCTTGGGCATGGGCGTCGATTTCGAGTTGGGCATCGGCCTCAGAGAGATCGGGCTGGGCATCGGCAGGGGCGTTGTTGGAGATGTAGGCATCGCCAAAGAGGGCGGTCATCTCGGCATCGGTGAGGCCGAGGTCGTTCTTCATCTTATACATATTGGGATAGGAGAGGAACAGCAACAGGACCAGCAGGATGGTGACCATGAGGAGGGAGGTGTCGGACATGAGCACGATGAGGATGCACTCGATGAGCACGATGGCGAAGGTGCTGGAGTAGAGGTTGCAGATGTGGGAGGTGTAGCCGGTGAGTTTCTCCTCGAATTTGTCGAGCTGTCGCAGGGTGGGTGTGGTTTTGCGAATGGTCATGAGAACCATGACGATGGCCAAGACGGCCAGGATGGTGCCGGCAATGAGCATAGAGCGGGACACCTGGGGCTGCTGGTAGGTGATGTGGAAGGGGCTGAAATGGAGGATGACGGTAAGGAGGACCACGGCGATGGAGCCGTAGAGGCCGAAGTTGGCTGTGCGGCGCATTTTTTTGAGTTTTGCAATCATTTTTTGATGTTGTATTATTTATGGTGGGTTCTATGAATTCAAAATTAGGAAGTAAAAATGGAAGTGAAAATGAACAATTCCCATTTAACTCCATATCATTCAATTTGTAGAAGTATCCTTATTCTTGTTTCGGTTGGCAGTTTTGGGGGTGGGAACGGGGGCACCGGAGAGGGTTTTGCGGAGGAATTGGGCTGTGTAGGAGTGGAACTTCGGGTTGGTGGCATCATGCTGCAACAGGGCTTCGGGTGTGCCGGCAAAGACCACGTTGCCGCCGAGGCGACCCCCTTCGGGGCCCATGTCGATGAGCCAGTCGGCCACCTTGATGATGTCGTGGTGGTGCTCGATGACGACGATGCTGTGCCCTTTCTCGATAAGGCTGTTGAAGGCGTTGAGGAGCTTTTGGATGTCGTGGAAATGGAGCCCCGTGGAGGGCTCGTCGAAGATGAAGAGCTTGGGGCGCACGGTTTCGCCCTTGACGAGGAAAGAGGCCAGCTTGACACGCTGTGCCTCGCCCCCGCTGAGGGAGCTGGAGGACTGTCCCAGCTTGAGGTAGCCTAGGCCTACGTCCTGCAGGGGTTGGAGTCGGGACAGGATGGATTTTTCGTTGGCAAAGAACTCGATGGCCTGGTTGACGGTCATGTCGAGTACCTGGGAGATATTCTTGCCGTTGTATTGCACCTCTAAGGTCTCCTCTTTGAAACGGGTGCCGTGGCATTCCTCGCAGAGCAGGTGCACGTCGGCCATGAACTGCATGCCCACGGTGACGTAGCCTTCGCCCTCGCAGACCTCGCAGCGGCCGCCTTCGGTGTTGAAGGAGAACCATCCGGGCTTGTAGCCCCGCGCCTTGGCCAAGGGCTGCTGGGCATAGAGTTGGCGGATTTCGTCGTAAGCCTTCATGTAGGTGGCCGGATTGCTGCGCGTGGAGCGTCCGATGGGGTTCTGGTCGACCAATTCAATTCCACTAATACGGGCGATGTCGCCCGAGACTCCGGCACATTTGCCCACATAGTCGTGGGCACCGTCGAAACGTTTCTGCAACACGTCGTACAGCACCTGTTTGACCAGCGAGGTCTTGCCGGAGCCGCTGACACCGGTAACCACCGTCAGCACGCCCAAGGGGAAATCGACGGTGACATGCTTGAGGTTGTTGCAGAATGCATCCTGCACGGTGATGTGGTCGCGCCAAGGTCGGCGAGAGGCTGGCACAGGGATGCTCATTTTGCCCAGCAGGTATTGTGCGGTTAGGGACTTTTCGGGTGCTTTGGTCACCAGCTCTTGGGGTGTGCCGGCAAAGACCACTTCGCCTCCAAGGCGGCCGGCCCCGGGACCGATGTCGATGAGGTAGTCGGCAGCCCGCATGATGTCCTCGTCGTGTTCCACCACAATCACGGTATTGCCGAGGTCGCGGAGCTCCTTGAGCACATGGATGAGGCGGTCGGTGTCGCGGGAATGCAGCCCGATGGAGGGCTCGTCGAGGATATACATGCTGCCCACCAGCGAGCTGCCCAACGAGGTGGCCAAATTGATGCGTTGGGATTCGCCACCGCTGAGGCTATTGGAAAGACGGTTGAGGGAGAGGTAGCCGAGACCCACATCGATTAGGTATTTTACTCGGTTGTTGAGCTCGATGAGGAGGCGCTTGACCACCGCGCGCTCGTGCTGGGTGAGGGTGTTGACCCCGTCGGCCGGTTCGGCCACGATGTCTTGCAGCCATTGGGCAAATTCGTCGACGGGGAGTGCCAGCAGCTGGGTGATGGACTTGCCGCAGATTTTTACATAAGAAGCATCTTTGCGTAGGCGGGAGCCGTGGCAGTCGGGACAGGCTGTCTTGCCGCGGAAGCGCGAGAGCATCACGCGGTACTGGATTTTGTAGGCCTGACTTTCTACCCAATTGAAGAAGCCATCAATGCCCTCCCAAGAGCCGCTGCCGTGCCAAAGGATGTCGTGTTGTTGCTGGGTGAGGTCGCAATAGGGGGTGTGGATGGGGAACCCCAATTTGGTAGAGAGCCGGATGAAATGTGTTTTCCACTCGGACATCTTGTCGCCACGCCAACAGACGATGGCATCGTCGTAGACGGAGAGGGACTTGTTGGGCACCACGATGTCCTCGTCGATGCCGATGATGCTGCCGTAGCCCTGGCAGGTGGGACAGGCACCATAGGGGTTGTTGAAGCTGAAGAAGTTGGGGTTGGGTTTCTCGAAAGTGATGCCGTCGGCCTCGAATTTGTTGCTGAAAGAGGCGGTGCCCAGCGGGTTGTGGTTGGCATCTTCGGCCACCACTTCGCAGCAGCCACGCCCCTCGAAGAAGGCCGTCTGCACCGACTCGGAGATACGGGCCAGCTGGTCGTCGTCGCCAGGACGCACCTGGATGCGGTCGACCAGCAGTTTGGTCTCGGCATCTTCGGCGGGCGAGCTGAGGAAGTCCTCGATGCGGAGGATAGTGCCCTTGACGGCGATGCGAACAAAGCCCTCCTGCTGCAGCATTTCCAACTGTGGGCGGAGGGGCCGCTCGGCGTTGTAGGAGAGAGGCGCGTAGAGGATGATGCGGGTGTCGGCGGGGAAGCTGTAGATATGGTCCACCACATCGCTCACCGAGTGGCGTTTGACCTCCACGCCCGAGATGGGGGAGAAGGTGCGGCCGATGCGTGCGAACATCAGTTTGAGATATTCGTACAGCTCGGTAGAGGTGCCTACGGTTGAGCGGGGATTGCTGGTGTTGACTTTTTGTTCGATGGCAACAGCCGGGGCTATATTTTCAATCAGGTCTACCTCGGGTTTTGCCATGCGGCCGAGAAACTGGCGCGCATAGGAGGAGAGGCTCTCCACATAGCGCCGCTGGCCTTCGGCATAAAGGGTGTCGAAGGCCAAGCTGGATTTGCCCGAACCGCTGAGACCGGTGATGACCACCAGTTTGCCCTCGGGGATGTTGACAGAGATGTTCTTGAGGTTGTTTACACGTGCACCGTGGATTTTTATCATGTGTGGTTGGGGTTTAGCATCGTTGTGTTAAAAGGGGAGGAATCCTATACCTACTTGCAGGATGAGAAGGTTGGTCAACCAGAGGTTGCCGTTCATTTGCTGGATGGGTATCTGGGCAGTTTTGCGTTGTCGCTCTTGGGGCGAAGAGTCGTGGTCGAACATGGGGTCGTAGGTGAATGGATTTGCAGCGGTGAGGTTGTAGCGGATGCCGATATTTAGCAAGAGATTGCTGCCAACCAGGTAGTTGCGGCCCGATTCAACCGAGATGCCGAAACGGTAGTAGGTGCTGTCCATTCGGTTGACCACCACATGCTGGGCCTGCGGGGTGAGGTTGACTTGGCTGGCGATGGCTCCC
Organism: Bacteroidales bacterium; assembly: GCA_016280915.1. Classification (GTDB taxonomy): domain Bacteria; phylum Bacteroidota; class Bacteroidia; order Bacteroidales; family P3; genus Colimorpha. The sequence goes on along the minus strand of JAEEHQ010000001.1, from coordinate 6,470 downwards.
CAGCCGAAATAGGGTCCCTGTGGAGCGGTGGAATTGGACAGATAATGGCGGTAGGTGAGCATGGCACTGGGGATGGAGACGTTGTAGAGCGGGTCTACGTCATACCACCCTTGATAGGCTGCCGTGGTGGAGTAGCCGTTGGCATTATAGAAGATTGTGCGGTTGTAGTCGAGACAGAGCGCAACAGAGTTGTGGGAGGAGGTGACCCACTCTAAGTTGACAGCGGGACGGAAGTTGAAGTTGGCACCCGGACGGTCGAAGATCCGGTTCATGATAGGAAGACTCATGCCTAAGTTGGCACTCACAGCCAGTCGGCGTCCCAAGAAGCCGGGCACCCGCTTGGGCGAAAGGGCACGGTTGAGCGTGGTGTAGATATCGCTGGACACCAAGCTGCGGCTGTCGGCAAAGTCGTGGGAGAGGGTTTGGTCGGAGAGCACGCTGCCTTGGCGGGTGTCGATGAGCAGGTTGCGTGTGACGGTGTTCTCGCGGTTGGAAAAAATATGGTAGAACAACTGGGGGAATGCAGGCAACAGGAGCACGCTGGTAGTAATCCAGAGTGGATTGACTAGGAATGGGTTGTATTCGCTGTTTACCACGGTGTTGAGGCAGAGCCTGCCTGTGCCATAGCGTTGATTGAGGTCGTCCATGAGAGGTTGCGAAGTGAGCGTCATGGGCACTAAGCCCCGATTCTGCCAGAACTCGTTGGTCCACTCGTTGATGGTGACGAAATCGTTGTAGAAAGCGGCATCGTCGTGGGTGTGCATGGCGGGGTCGGAGAAGTCTACCACCTCAAGGCCTGCAGCCTTGGCGGCTCGCTGCACATCGCTGATTAGTTGCTTCTCCATGCGGTCGCTTTTGCGGTATTTCACATCGGGGTTGTCGGTCTTGTTTTCCACCACCAAATACTGTGGGGCATAGAGAAGGGTGGACAGCTGAGCGGAGGGCTGCGGCTTTTGGGGTTGTGGGGCATCCAAACAGTCGTCCATGAATTTGCGGAAGTCGCCATTCTGCATCATAAAGTCGGTGAAGGCAAACCGTGTGGGGTTCTGGGCCTCGGACTTCTGCTGTTTTTGGCGTATGCGGGCATATTTCTGGTTCACCTCGGGCTGTTCTTTCTCCACGGCTCCAGGACTGGGGGCACTGGTGTAGGTGTCGGCAAAGGCATTGCGAGACAGGTGGTGCCTGTCGCGCAGGGTCAGCATCATGTCGCGTCCCATGGCCATGGCCTGTGGGTCGTTGGGAAACTGCAGGTGGTATTTCCATATCTCGCGCATGGCCAGTAGGCAGGCCTCCTCTGAATTTAGTTTGCCGAAAAGGTAGTAGAGCTGCTGTATCTCGCCCTCCTGCTGGTGATAGTCGCCCACAATCTCGTTGGTGTTGCGGTAGGTCTTCACCATGGCTATGCCGTAGAGTGCCTGCACCATCGAGCGGCGCAGAAATGGGTTGTCGGGAAGCTGTTTGCTCAGCACATAGCTGTCATAGAAAGCCCGTGTATAGTTGGAATAGATAAGGTTTTGCCGGATGCATTCAAAGCGGGCCAGCATACGCAGATGGGCAAATTCCTGCATCGTGGTCACCACATATTTGCTGCCACCCTGTTGGTGGGAGATGATCTCGCCCGTGTGGGCGCGGCGTTTCTTGATGTTGGGGTGGGTGCTTCGCGAGTCGTCGTAGTCGTCGCGCGAGGTGATGTCCGCCACCTTTGCCAGATAGTAATGGTTGGGTATTTTGTAGTAGGGGGAATTGAAATAGAGCGTGTCGAAGGGTACCTCATCGAAGGGCAGCAGGGCATACTGCAGCACGTCGAAAACCCCTTCGGTCACCTGCTTGTCGTAGGGACTGTTGAGGTAGAACATGGTCAGGCCCAGACTGTCGGCTTCGCCTTCCATTTCGCGCGAGCGGTTGTGGAAAAGGAGGAAGTCGGCCATCTGCCCAGCCTCGTCGTCGGTATTCTTCACGCGGCGGGTGATCATTTCCATGTTGTGTTTGCGGAAGTAGTGTATGACCTCGTGGCTGATGATATAGGCCAGCTGCGACTCGTTCTCGGCCTGCGCCACCAGTCCGGTGGTGACGAAAATCATTCCCTGGCCCGTGGCGAAGGCGTTGACGGCCGGCGACTTGACGGTGTAGAAACGCAGCTCGCTGCGCAGCTGGGGGTAGTCTTTCAGCAAAGTGTCGGCAATCCGCTCCACCATGCGGGTGATGGGGTCGCCGTAGAGGATGCGGCCGTTGTTCATCAGTCGGCTGATGTGGTAAGAAACCTCCAGCACCCGGTCGCGGTTGGTCAGCTTGCCGTCGTTATAGTCGCGCACCCGCTGTTTGTCCTCGCTATAGATTTCGGCCAAGTTTTTGCGTAGGTCGGCAGGGATGGTTCCTTCGGCCTTCAGTCCCACGAAATGGTCGAGGCTGTATTGCTGTTGTGCCATACCCGCGGTGGTTATTCCCACCAAGAGCATCAAAGCAACTAATTTAGAAATTGACATAGAACAATCCGGTTTTTTTCTTATTAGCATAAAGCGAGACAAAGCGGTTGGGGGCCAACTGATACCAAACGTCCATCTTGCAGCCAGAGTCCTCCACCTGGCACAGCTGCTTGGTCACCGCTCCTTCGCGGCTGATGCCATAGATGGCGCAGGCATGGTCTTGCAGTTGCACTTTCACGGTCTTGGCGGCATCGGTTATGTCATATACTTGGGGTGCACGCGACGACTCGGGCAGGAAGACATACACGTTGTCGCCCTGGGCCCTAAGCGAGGCATCCATGTTGGCCGAGAGGTCCCAGGCCATTCCCGTCATCTCATGCGACACGGTGCGGAAAGGCTTGTGCCAAACAATCTTACCGTTGGTATCGACGGCAAGCGCCAGGGCACCCATGGTGTAGTAGTCGTGCTGGTCGGGTGTTTTGGTAGAGCGGGTGGTAATCTTCCATTCGCGCTGAATCAGCAAGGCGCCGCCAAAGTTGGTTGGCGTGCGGTCCACCAGCACCAGGTTGTCCACCATCCCCTCCTTGTTAGGCTTCTTGGTACTCTTGTTGCCAAAGACATTCAGCTCGTCGCTGGTGATGGTTGTTCGGTCCACCTTCAGTTCTTCGGTGCTCAAGTCAAACGCCACACCCAGCAACTTGTCAAAGCAGTCGCTGTTCTTAGGCGACTGGGGTGTGCGTATATAGCCGGCGGCCACAGCCTTGTTATTTACGATATTGAGCAGCTTCAGCCTGAACACCTCGCCCAGCATCGCGCGGGCGGTATAGCGATTCTCTTCGTTCACGTCGAGCATGCAAACCTCTATCGCCGTCTCGCTCGAGGCCTTGTCGTAGTCATAGCCGAAGAGGTACATCACGCCGTCGTTGTCCACCCACACATCGTTCAGAGAGTGGTTCCCGTATTGTTTGTCCCAAAGAATCTGGAACGTCTCGTCCAGCAGCACTTGCCTTCCCAGAAAGTTCTTAGAGGTGGTGTTGATCACCCCGCCTGCCAAGGCAAAGAAGAGGCCGTTCTGCGATTTTGCCACCCAGGGGAACGTCTCCACGTCATATCCGCTGATAGGTTCCAGCAGCGTTTCGTTGTGCTCAAGGGTCATGCTGGAGGCATCCACCACGGCGCGGTAGATGCGCAGCGGGGAAAGAGCCTGGTAGAGCACATATACTTTTCCGTCCACATAATTGGTGGCCAACACCTTGCTCATAAGGGTTTTGGGCAGGGCAACCTGGCGGAGGATATTCATGTTGGTGTCGGTTGCCACCACCTGCAGGCCCATCGAGCTAGTGGCACCCAAGATGGTACGCGTCTGGTGGGTGACCATCAGCAGCTCGTTGTTTGAGGCGGAGACAATATGGCTCTCGTGCGCCATAAAACTGTTAAAGCCTTTTGCCATTGCGCCCATGCGCACCGAAGGCATTTGCGGCTGTGCCGTCGACGCGACGACGGTGACAACCCATAGTAATAGCAGGATTAATTGTTTCATTTTTTTGAGGATTTTAAAATAATATGAATTCTTTGCAACAGTCGTTTTTCTCGCCTCGGCATAGTGCAGGCACCTTGTGGCTTGTCCTCTGCTCTTGGCTTGTCGAAAGCGCTCCTTGAAAAGATAGGGTTAAAAACTAAAGCCGATGCCGACATTGGCGGTAATGAGGCAGAGGTTGCGTTCCGACGCATAAATACCGTCGAAGTAATAATCGTTGTCGTAGCCCGACCACCGGAGGATAGGCAGGCCTCCCGTCAGGCGGGCCGAAGCATAAAAACTGTCGCTGATGGTGTAGCGAGCGATGGCCAACAGGGCGATGCCATGTCGGGTGGCAAACACATTGAGGAGGTTCGGGTTAGTCATCTCGTCAGCCACTCCTAGCCTCACGCTCAGTTTCTCCCCGAAACGATAGCCAACATAAACGCCCAGGTAGTTGTCCCAAAATTTGGCATTGACATTCATTCCAAACGTTTGTGTTCCATCGGTGGCAGCGGGGTTGGAGGCATCCGCTGTTGTGAAATTGGCAGCATAATTGGACGAGGCATAGTTCACGGCCAGCATACCGCCCCAAAACCACGGCTCGGTGTAGCCCTCACGCCACAACTCTAGGCCGTAGGTAGGGCTGAGTTGCTGGCGGTATCCGTCGGGCATCACCTGGGTGCTGTGCCCATAGTTGTCATAGCGGTAGAATTCCCTGCCGAGCGAGAATGTGTTGCCCACGTTGATGCCGATGCCCCACGTGTTGTTGTACGACGAAGCCACGCTCCGCAACACCTGTGCGTGCCCGCTAGCGGCCCCACAGGCAAGAACCAAAAGTAACAAAGAAATCTTTTTCATCTGAACGAAAAAACAGACCGTTTTAATAGTTTAAAGTTTAGAGTTTAAAGTTTAGAGTTTATAGGCCATTTCTATTATCTGCATGCCATTATAATCTCAAATTCTTATCAAATTCACAATAGGCAATTGGCAGTTCTTCCATTCTCTAATTCTTGGTAAATAGAAATCCCCTAATATGTCTATTGTTCGGTTTTACCCCGCTCACCCATAGCAACTAATGATTGGTGATCAGGTCACCCCCCAATCACCAATCATCCTTGTTAGCTTTGGGCTCATGCCCCTTTAGAAGCTGAGTATCTTATTTTTCCATCAGCTTGTCGTTCGAGCCGAGGACGTTGACAATCTTGTGGATATACATCTTCTTCATGCTCTCACGGGCGGGCTTCAGATACTGGCGTGGGTCGAAATGGTCGGGATGCTCGGCCATGTGCTTGCGGATGGCGGCGGTCATAGCCAGACGGCTGTCGCTGTCGATATTAATCTTGCACACAGCGCTCTTGGCGGCTTTGCGCAGCTGCTCTTCGGGAATACCCACAGCAGCCTTCAGGGCACCTCCGTTGGCATTGATGATGTCCACCTCTTCCTGTGGCACGGAGCTGGAGCCGTGGAGCACGATGGGGAAGCCGGGGAGTTTCTTCTCGACGGCCTCGAGCACGTCGAAGGCCAGGGGGGGAGGTACGAGACGACCGGTTTGTGGGTCGACGGTGCATTGTTCGGGTTTGAATTTGTATGCGCCGTGGCTGGTGCCGATGCTGATGGCCAGCGAGTCGCAGCCGGTGCGGGTGGCGAAATCAATCACCTCTTCGGGTTTTGTGTAGTGGCTTACTTCCGAGGACACCTCGTCCTCAACGCCGGCCAGCACGCCCAGCTCGCACTCCACGGTAACGTCATACTTGTGGGCATACTCCACCACCTGACGGGAGATTTTGATATTCTCCTCGTAGGGCAGGGCGCTGCCGTCGTACATCACGCTGCTGAAGCCCATATCGATGCAGCTCTTGCAGGTCTCAAAGCTGTCGCCGTGGTCGAGGTGCAGCACAATCTCGGGGTGGGCGCAGCCCAGCTCCTTGGCATACTCCACGGCTCCTTCGGCCATATAGCGCAGCAGGGTGGGGTTGGCATAGTCGCGGGCACCCTTGCTCACCTGAAGGATGACGGGGCTCTTGGTCTCCACGGCGGCCTGTATGATGGCCTGCATCTGCTCCATATTGTTAAAGTTGAATGCGGGGATAGCATAGCCCCCGTCGACTGCTTTCTTGAACATCTCACGGGTGTTCACAAGTCCGATTTTCTTGTAGTCTACCATGATATTGTTGTTTTATTTGTTATTGTTTGATATTCTTTGCTGAAAGGATTCGGTCAACAATGGCAAAGTCGCCTTCGATGTGGAAGATATAAACCCACCGTTTGTTGTGCGAGACCATCCTGCGGGCTTGTGGGTGAATGGAGAGTATTTGCTTGGAAGTGCTGCGTTGAAAACAGTCAGCGAAAATGCTAATGTTTTTTATTTCTGCTCGCATGGCGTTGGCGTACTTTTCTGCACTCTGAAAGGACAGAACACCCCATAGGAACGTTCTGATTTCAAGAAAATCCACGCGCGCTGCACGGTTAATGATGACCCTGTATTCTCGCATAGTCTTGACGGAGTAGTTCAATTAATTCATCAAAAT